>NZ_JBHXMY010000079.1:5051-6097 GCF_042720195.1 Nocardia sp. NPDC058497
GTTGGCCGGGCTGCCGCCACTACCCGAGGGGGCCGAAGTCGTACGCCCCGTGGCGGCGGGCCCCCCCGGGGGGTTCACCCAACACCAAAATAACCACCTGCGCCCCAACAACTCTTTCCGGTGGCCCCGCCTACGAGTGGAGTGGAGCTAAGGGGAATCGAACCCCTGACCTTCTCGATGCGAACGAGACGCGCTACCAACTGCGCTATAGCCCCGTGCGGCTCTGGCGAACCGCGCTGTGACACTGTATCAGGCGTTGCGCCCGGATACCGAATCGGTACTCTGACCTGCCGTTTTGCGTGGTTCGACCAGTTATTCGCCGACTGCGCGGCCGAGGTCTTCGACCCGGGTGCGTAGCGCGCGTGCGGTGGCCGGATCGAAGGTTTCCAGGTGCTCGAACATCGGGTCCTCGTCGTCGGTGTCGAGCAAGGTGGAGCGGCGGCGCAGGGCGCGGGCGGTGTCGCGGTCCATGGTGCGCCGGGTCGTGGCGGCCTCGGGGGTGGTGGTGGCCTCGCGGCGCCTACCACGGGTGAGGCGGGCCGCACGCCTGCGGCGGATCTCCTCCTCCACGTGGACCTGCTTGCGCAGGTAGGCCAGGTAGCCCACCAGCACGGCCGTGGACAGGCCGCACGCCCACCAGAACATCGAGTTCAGCAGCAGGCCGAACGCGGCGAACAGGATGGTGGCGATGATGAGGCCGAGGACCGCGCGCTGCCGGAAGCTGTAGCGGGCGGCGCGGGCGATGGCGTCGGCCTCGGGGTCGTAGCCGCCGCGGCCGCGCCTGTTCGGCACGAAGTCCTCGTCGAAGTCGTCCTCGGTGGCCTCGTCTGCGACGTCCTCGAGGCGGGCGGGCGGCGCGGGCGGTATGCGCGCGGCGACGGGCGGGTCGGCCTCGTCGTCGTCCGCCACGATGTCCGGGTCCGGCTCCGCCGCAGCGTCATCGAGTTCGGCATCCGCGGAATCGGCTGTCTCGGTGCGCTCTTCGGGCTCGGCACCGGGCGCGGGGGCGCCGGGGGCGGCCGCGGGGGGGGGCGGGGGGTGGGGGT
>NZ_JBHXMY010000079.1:6107-13402 GCF_042720195.1 Nocardia sp. NPDC058497
CTCCGGGCTCGGCACCGGCCGCGTCGTCGCCGAGGTCGACCTCGGTCTCGGACGCGGCTTCGAGTTCCGGTGTGGGGGTGAGCTTCTCGTCGTCAGCTTCGGTGACGGGCTCGTCGGCCGATGTCGTCATCCGATCCTCCGAATCAGTACGGTGGGGGCGCTTGCTCAGCACACGGGGGCGGTAGTCGGGGTCACTCTCGTGACCGCCTGCCGCCCCGATGCGGATCCGCCGTTCGGCCCCGCCACGGTGCAGCACGCGCGTGGCGAGTGCGGCATCGGTGGTGCGGCGGATCCGGGGATGCCGGTCCGCCAGGATCGGGAACAGGACGAAGACCCAGAGCACGACGAGTCCGATCCACAGGATCGAATTCGGCATCGCGGTCATCACCTCCCGTCCCCGCCTGCGCGTTGTCCATCGTTGGACGCACTACCGACGTCCGTAGGTTAATTCGGGCACGCCTGCCCGCGCGGCAGGCGCGCCGTGCACACCTGCCACATGAGTAACAGAAATTTCACGGCAGCGCCGCTCGACCTTCCCTGACCAGGCGGTCGACCACCGTGCCCATGATTTCTTCGACCGTCAAGCCCACCAGCATGTGATCGCGCCATTCGCCGTCCACATCGAGGTAGCGGCGCAGCAGGCCCTCCTCGCGGAAGCCGACATTGCGCAGGACGGCCTGGCTGGCCAGGTTCTCCGGCCGCACCGTCGCCTCGACGCGGTGCAGGCCGACCGGCCCGAAGCAGTGGTCCAGCCCCAGCGCCAGCGCGGCCGTCGCCACGCCCTGACCGCCGAGGTCCTTGGCCACCCAGTAGCCGATCCAGGCCGAGCGCAGCGCGCCGCGCACGATATTGCCGATGGTCAGCTGCCCGCTGAACTGCCCGTCGACCTCGATCACCAGCGGGATCATCGCGCCCCGCCGTGCTTCGGCCTTCAGGCTCGTCCACAGCGACGGCCAGTTCGACGCGTGATTGCGCGCCTCCCAGCTGCCGCGACCGGTCGGTTCCCAGCGCTCCAGATGGTCGCGGTCACGCAGCCGGATGCGGCTCCACGCGGTGGCGTCGCGAAAACGTACCGGCCGCAGGGTCACCTGCCCGCCCGCCACGATCACCGGACCGAGCCGCGCGGGCCATCCGGGATGCTGGCCTGCCCGGAATACGTTCATCGACTCCACGTTTCAGCCGCGCTGCGCCAGGAACGCGACCCGCACCTCGTCACCGGTCCGGAAATCGGTGTCGTCGGGTTCGACGACGATCAGGCTGTTCGCCTCGGCCAGCGTGGCCAGCAGATGCGAGGATCCGCCGTTGCCGTTGCCCAGCGGCTGCACCAGATAGTCGCCGGTCGCCTCGTCGCGCAGCAGCTGTGCGCGCAGGTATCCCTTGCGGCCAGGCATCGAGGAGATCGGAGTGATGGTGCGGGCGTTGACGATTCGGCGCATCGGCTGCCTGCGGCCCAGCGCGATCCGGATCAGCGGACGCACCATCACCTCGAAGACCACCAGCGCGCCCACCGGATTCGACGGCAGCAGGAAGGTCGGCACCTCGTCGCGGCCGAGCCGGCCGAAACCCTGCACCGAGCCCGGATGCATGGCCACCCGGTCGACCTCGAGCTCACCGAGTCCGTCCAGCGCCTCGCGCACCTGCTCCGAGGCCCAGCCGCCGACCGCACCGGCGATCACGACGACCTCCGAGCGCACCAGCTGCCCCTCGACCACATCGCGCAGCCTGCGCGGATCGGCGCTGACGATGCCGACCCGGTTCACATCGGCGCCGGCGTCGCGCGCGGCAGCGGCCAGCGCGTAGGAGTTCACGTCGTAGACCTGACCGGGGCCGGGCGTGCGATCGATATCGATCAGCTCGCCGCCGATGGAGATCACCGACAGCCGCGGCCGCGGATGCACCAGCACCTTGTCCTGGCCGACCGCGGCCAGCAGGCCAACCTGGGCCGCGCCGATGATGGTGCCCGCGCGGACCGCCACGTCACCGGGCTGCACGTCGTCACCGATCCGGCGGACGTAATCGCCCGAGCGGACCGGCTCGAAAACCTTGATCCTGGCGCGGCCACCGTCGGTGAATTCCAGTGGAAGCACCGCGTCGGCGAGCGTCGGCAGCGGCGCGCCGGTGTCGACCCGCACGGTCTGGCGCGGCTGCAACCGGATGGGCTGGCGCGAACCGGCCACCACCTCGCCGACCACCGGCAGGGTGAGGTCGATCAGCTCGCCCTCCTCGTCGCGCACATCGGTGCCCGCGGCGGTGACGTCGACGCTGCGCACCGCGTAACCGTCGATGGCGGCCTGATCGAAGCCGGGCAGCGGACGTTCGGTGACGACGTCTTCCGCGCACAGCAAACCCTGGGCCTCGGATATCGCGACCCGGACCGGCCTGGGTGCGACCGCGGCCGCGGTGACCTTGATCAGCTGATCCTCAACCGAGCGCATCGAGCTCCTGTGTCTATCGGCGACTGCCTGCCTGTGTGCTACCGCTTGCCGCGCTTACGCGTTCGGAGACTGGGGGTCCCACTCCGGGCTCAGCCGGAACTTCAGCCACTCGCGCAGTTGCGGACCATATTCCTCCCGCTCGAGGGCGAAATCGACAGCAGCTCGAAGATAGCCGCCCGGGTTACCCAAATCGTGGCGCGACCCACGGTGGACGACCACATGGACCGGGTGTCCTTCCGCGATCAGCAGGGCGATGGCGTCGGTGATCTGCAGTTCCCCGCCCGCGCCCGGCTCGATCCGGCGCAGTGCGTCGAAGATCACGCGATCGAGCAGGTAGCGGCCCGCGGCGGCCAGGGTCGACGGCGCGTCGGCCAGTTCCGGCTTCTCGACCATGCCCTTGACCCGCAGCACATCGGCCTCGGCGCCCTCGGTCAGATCTTCCACGTCGAACACGCCATAGGCGCTGACCTGCGACTTCGGCACGTCGATGGCGCACAGCACCGAGCCGCCGCGCTCGCGGCGCACCCGGCTCATCGTCTCCAGCACGCCGCACGGCAGGACCAGATCGTCGGGCAGCAGCACCGCGATGGCGTCCTCGTCGTCGTCGAGCACCGATTCGGCCTGGGCGACCGCGTGCCCGAGGCCGAGCGGCTCCTCCTGAACGACCGAGGTCACATCGAGCAGGCCGGGGGCCTTGCGAACCTTCTCCAGCAGCGCGAACTTGCCGCGCTCGGCCAGGGTGCTCTCCAGCACCAGGTCCTCGACGAAGTGGGCGACCACGCCGTCCTTGCCCGGCGAGGTGACGATGACCAGCCGGTCCGCGCCGGAATCGGCGGCCTCGGCGGCGACCAGCTCGATGCCGGGGGTGTCGACGACCGGCAGCAACTCCTTGGGCACGGTCTTGGTGGCAGGCAGAAACCGCGTCCCGAGTCCGGCCGCGGGTACCACCGCAGTGCGGAAACCGGAAGTCTTGTCTGTCATGCGCATACCCTATCCATTCAGCGTGCCGTCCGATCGCCCGTCGCGACGATCCGGCGTCGGCAAGAGCTTAGGGTGGTCGCTGTGGAGATGCCCGGTGAGCGCACCAAATATGCGTGGCGCACCCAGATCCTGGCCGAGCGCGCCCTGGTCGGGGCAGCCGAGCACGCACGCGAAGCGGCCGAGCTGGCGACGGCGATCGGGCCGCTGGCCGGGGCCGACGAGGTCGTCTGCGCCTACGTCCCGATCCGCGGCGAACCCGGCGATCTGCGCATGCTCGACGCGCTGCGTGTGTGCAACGCCACGGTGTTGCTGCCGGTGACCGGAGAGCCGGGACCGCTGAGCTGGGCGCGCTACGAGGGCCCCGATTCCCTGCGCAAGGCCCGCTTCGGGCTGCTCGAACCGACGACCGCGACCCTGCCGCCGGACACCGTCGCCACCGCGACGACGGTCCTGGTTCCCGCGCTCGCGGTGGATCTGCGCGGGGTGCGGCTAGGGCGCGGTGCCGGCTACTACGACCGGACATTGGGTGCCGTCGGAGACGGGACCAGGCTCATCGCCGTCGTGCGGGATAATGAACTCGTCGACCGGCTGCCGGAAGAACCACACGACCGGCGGATGGGCTGGGCAGTGACGCCCGGCGGCGGACTGCGTGAACTGGGCCATGAGCTGCCCGTTTCGCCGGAATGAAACGGCGATTCGCGACGTTGGCAGTGTCGGCGGTAGAGTGCTAGATCGACGAGACTTGCGGAGGATCCTGTGCCAACTTATTCATACGCGTGCACCCAGTGTGACAACCGCTTCGACATCGTTCAGTCCTTCTCCGACGACACGCTGACGGAATGCCCGCAGTGCACGGGGAAGCTGCGGAAGCTGTTCAACTCGGTCGGCATCGTGTTCAAGGGCAGCGGTTTCTACCGCACCGACAGCCGTGGTGGCACGTCCACCGCGAGCGAGCCCGCCAAGACGTCCTCGGACTCCAACGGCAGCAGCGGCACCAGCACCCCCGCGTCGAGCTCGGCGCCCGCCGCCGCTAGCTGATCCTCCCGGAGTTATCCACAGCCCCGTAGTTGTCCACAACCTGGACTTTCGGGGGCTGTTCCCCGCTGCCGCGCTCCTAGGCTCGGAGCATGACTCGCAGTCTCGCCGATCTGGGACGTGGCAGTTCCTGGCGTTTCGCCCTCGGTAACCGCCCGGCATGGGCCGATGCCCTGCTCGCGCGCCGCATCGCCGCCGCGGTGCTGGCCCTGCTCGCGCTGGCGATGTTCATCCGCGGCGATCCCGGTGATTCCCGGCGCGCCGTCGTGGTCGCCGCCCGTGATCTGGCGCCGGGCAGGTTGCTCACCGCCGACGATCTGCGCGTCGACCGTCACGAATCCCGTTCGCTGCCTTCGGGTTCGGCCACCGAGACCGCTCCCCTGCTCGGCGCGACGCTCACCGGTGCGATGCGCGCCGGGGAGACCTTCACCGATCTGCGCGTGGTCGGCCCGCGCCTGGCCGCCGCCGCGGCGGGCAGCGCCGACGCGCGGATCGTGCCCATCCGGCTGGCCGATCCCGCGGTCGCCGATGTGTTGCGCGCGGGCGATCGGGTGGACGTCGTCGGCGTCGAGGACGCGGGCGGCCCCGGTGCGACGAAACCGGCCCGCACCCTGGCCACCGACGCCGCCGTGGTGCTCGTCACCGCGACGGGCGAGCGGCGCTCTGGTGCGGAACGGGTGGTCCTGGTCGCGCTGGGCGCCGAATACGCCACCGCGGTGGCCGGTGCCTCGCTGCGCACCGCGCTCACCGTCGTCTTCCATTGACACCCCCGGCACACACAGTCGGTGCCGCCCCGGCACAGTTCGCGAGATAATTGCCGGAGCTCTGGTTAGCATCACACAAACAGCACGACCGTTTCACATCATTCGAACAAGGAGCACAGCGCCTCCGGCCGGCTCCGGGACGAAGGAGATATCGGCATGCTCAAAGGCTTCAAGGACTTCCTGCTCCGCGGCAATGTGATCGACCTGGCGGTCGCCGTCGTCATGGGTACCGCGTTCGTCGCCATCGTCACCGCGTTCACCAGCGGGATCGTCAACCCGCTGCTCGCGGTCTTCGGCGGAAGCAACGAGATGGGGCTCGGCATCCAGCTCGTCGGGGACAAACCGGCCACCTTCATCGAGATCGGGCCGATCATCACCGCGTTCATCAACTTCCTGTTGATCGCGGCGATTCTGTATTTCGTCCTCGTCCTGCCCGCGATTATGGCGAAGAAGCGGTTCTCCGATGAGGACGAGAAACTCTCCGACAACGAGGTGCTCATCGAGATCCGGGATCTGCTGGCTCAGCAGGCCGACACGTCGAACGGCAAGCACGGCATGCGCGCGGAACCGGCCGGAAGCGACGGCGAGCACAAGCACTGAGCCCCGCACGCAACGAGATCGGGGCAGATCCGGGAGGACTCACCCCGATCTCGTTGGGCTGGAGGCTGTTTCGGTGCCTCAGCCGAGGCTGAACGGCTGGCCCCACAGGGTGACCCAGCTGATCACATGGTCGGTCTCCACCTCGACGCTCACGAACGAACGCGCCTGCGCGTAGCCGCCGCAGCCGGACAGACCGATGGTCTCGTCGGCCCAGGTGACCGAGCCGCTGCCGCCATCGAAGTAGTTGCGGACCCGGTGGGATTCGTTGCCGTAATCGTCGGGCCCTTCCAGATCGAGGACGTAGAAGGACCGCGCCTGGCCGGGGCCGAGAGTGAGTTCGCCGCCCGCGGCCCCCGCGGCCTCCACCGCCCCGCCGACCGCCGCTTCGCCCTCGGCGGCCGCCCGGCCGCCGGCGATATTGACCTGGCAACCCACGGTGTAACCGGGGTAGATCTTGCCGCCGCCGTCACCGGACACCGACACCTGCGCGCTACCGGACACCCACGCATTACGGTGTGCCGGCGTCGATCCCATCGACGGGTTGATATTGGCCGACTCGCCGACCATCTTGATGTTGACGACGGTGCCGTCGGACAGCACCTTGGTGATTTCGCCGCCCGGCAGCGGAATGAAGGTGTCGGCATCGGCCACGCCGGTGGAAAGCAGACCCACTGCCACGGTCGCCGCGGCCACGAAACCGGCCGCGCGCGCCGTGCTCTTACGGTTGATCATCACAGGTGACCCCTCGAGGGTGAACTCGTGTGAACTGGCAACCGACGATGTAGCCCGTATTCAGCTGCGAGGCACCGTGTGTCGAGGAATTGTTGGAGCCGGGACGGTTGCGGGGCCCGTTGTTCGGCCCGACCTCACCCTCCGGCGTGACCTGCACATCGGCCCTGGCATTGCCCGAGACCCAGACGACGCGGCCCACACCGTTGGCGGCCAGCGACGGGGAAATCACGGCATGCTCGCCGGTTCGGGAGAGCGTGACGCCGGGGCCGAGCTTCTCACCGTCCGGCAACGGGACGAAGGTGTCGGCGTTCGCAGCACCGGCCGACAGCAGGCCGATCGTCACGGCCACTGCGGCGCCCGCGCTCAAGGCGCCGCGACGCACGCGGATGGTGCGGTTCTCGCTCATACTTCCCCTCGAGATGTACGCAAAATCGACCTCGACCGTCGAGGTCGATATCTGTGCTGCGCCCGGACCCAGCCCAGGCGGGTCCACGGACCGCACCGCTGGCAACAGGGCAGGTACGCCCAGCCGGGAGGTGAATCGAGAAGCTGAAAAGCACGAAACTTGTGGCGACACTGACTGTCTGGCAGTCAATTCGCCACCAACATAATGAGGCGGACCGGCAAAGTCCAGCGAAACGGCATGGCGGGCCCAACATATGGGGGCGGGAGCGGTAATACAAACGCCCCGGGGGTGTTGGGGGATGAGCAGCTCACCCCCGGCTGGACCTGGCACCCCACACGCTCA
>NZ_JBHXMY010000079.1:13412-15603 GCF_042720195.1 Nocardia sp. NPDC058497
GCCCCCCCCCGCGGCCGCGCCCCAACACCCCCCCGCGCGGGCGCCCCCCCCCCCCCCCCCCCGTGGTGTGTTCGGGATCGAACAGATCAGCCCAGGCTGAACGGCTGACCCCACAGGGTCACCCAGCTGATGACGTTGTCGGTCTCGACCTCGACGCTCACGAAGGCGCGAGCCTGCGCGTAGCCGGCGCAGCCGGACAGACCGATGGTCGTGTCCGACCAGGTCACCGAGCCACTGCCGTTCTTGAACTTGTTCGACTTGCCGTGCGACTCGTTGCCGAAGTCGTCGGCCTTCTCGATGTCGAGCACGTAGAACGACTTCGCCTGGCCGGGGCCGAGCGAGAGCTCGCCGCCGGTGCCCACCGCGACATCGCCGGTATCGCCGGAGACCGAGCCTTCGACGTCACCGCTCACGCCGCCACCGGCGATGTTGACCTGGCAACCCACGGTGTAGCCGGGGAAGATCTTGCCGGTGCCGCCGTCGGAGACGGTGACCTGCGCGCTACCCGAGACCCACGCGTTGCGGTGGACCGGGGTGGAGCCCAGCGACGGGTTGATGTTGGCCGACTCGCCAACCAGGCTGATGTCGACGACGGTGCCGTCGGACAGGACCTTGGTGATGTGTCCGCCCGGCAGCGGAACGAAGGTGTCGGCGTTGGCCGCGCCCGTGGAGAACAGGCCGACGGCCACGGTGGCTGCGGCGCTGACGCCCGCCGCCTTCGCCATGAACTTACGGTTGATCATTGGATTGTCCCTCGAGGATTGAGTTCGCCGCAGCGAGAAGAAGATTCGTACAGTTCGAAAGACGTCAGCCGATGCTGAACGGCATGCCGTAGAGGGTGGTCTTCGAGTAGTGGTCGCCGATGATCTCGACCACGGTGTACGCCCGGGCCTGCGCGTAGCCTGCGCAGCCCTGGATCTCGATCTCGGCGTCCTGGTAATCGATCGCGTAGGTGCCGGCCTTCTGGATGTCCTTCGAGCTGATCTGGACGAACTTGACCTCGCCCGGGCCCAGGTTGACGCCGATCGAACCGCCGATGCTGCCGCCGGTGGTGTTCACGCTGGCTTTGACACCGGCGCCGATCGCGTCGTCGGCGATGCTCACCTGGCAACCGACGATGTAGCCGGTGTTCAGCTGGGAGGTGCCGTGGGTGGAGGAGTTGTTGGAACCGGGACGGCCGGTCGGGCCGTTCCAGGGGCCGACCTCGCCCTCGGGGGTGTCGGCGACCTCGGCGATCGCGGAGCCCGAGACCCAGACGACGCGGCCCGCGCCATTGGCGGCCATCGACGGTGAGATCAGGGCGTGCTCACCCGTGCGGGTGACGGTCACGCCCGCAGGGCTTACCTTCTGGCCGTCCGGCAACGGCACGAAGGTGTCGGCATTGGCGGCACCGGTCGACAGCAGGCCGAAGGCCACGGCGGCCGCGGCAGCGCCGACGCCCGCGGCACGGGCTCCGCGGCGCACACCGGTGGTGCGGTTCTCGCTCATACTTCCCCTCATCAGGTGTCTAGCGGCCGGCCTCGACTTTCGAGACCGACGTGGTGGACCTCACAGGCCCAGCTCAGTGTGTCGCCCCTTTGTTGCCGTTACGTAACCAACTGTTATTTCGACGATACGGCCGGGGCCGGTGTGGCGAACCCGAGCCAGGGCTCCACCGGGTGGTTCAACGCATAGAAGTTGGGGTACTGCGGGGACCAATAGTTGATGGCTCGATGGCGAACATTAAACGCTGCGCCGTCGTTCCGGCAACGAAAGAGTTCGTAAATTTCACTGTGACCCCCGACACACGTGCGCACATCGCCACATGCTTTGACGTGCATCAATGCATCCGGGATCCGCCGTGTCAACGGGGATGGACCGAAGGTTGGTTACCGACCGGTTTCGAACGCTTATACGACAAAGGACCACGCTTTCGCGTGGTCCTGAGGAATTGTCACCCATTCGCAATCACGCCGAAAACGGCATTTCGGTGAGGTCTTATTACGTAGCAGCTACGTAGATAACGGTACGGTCACCCGTGATGCGGCGGCACCTGCGAACGCAACCATTCATCGTTATCCGAACGGCCGCCGCCATCGCCGCGCTCGTCGCCGGTTGTCAGAGGCAGCAACGAGCCGCAAATACCCCGCCCGCGCCCCGGCCGGGCGGCCCGGGGGCGCGGCCCCCCCGCGACCCCGCGCGGCCGGGGGTT
>NZ_JBHXMY010000080.1:0-15549 GCF_042720195.1 Nocardia sp. NPDC058497
AGCCCGGGCTGTTCAAGTCCGTCGCCGCCTACAGCGGCTGCGCGCAGATCGCCGACCCGATGGGCAAGCAAGCCGTCAAGTTCTCCGTGGAGACCTGGGCGGGCGGCAAGACCGCGAACATGTACGGCGCCGACAACGACCCGGCCTGGGTCGAGAACGACCCGGTCGTCAACGCGGAGAAGCTGCGCGGCACCAACCTCTACATCTCCAGCGGTAGCGGCATGCCGACCAACGCCGACGTCGCGTACTACCTCAACGGCTCGCCCGGCCCGATGGGCGTGATCAACCTCGGCCTCGGTATCGGCATCGAAGCGGCGACCAACGCGTGCAGCCAGAACCTGAAGGCCAAGCTGGACTCGCTGGGTATCCCGGCGACCTACCAGTTCACCCCGATGGGCACCCACTACTGGCCGTACTGGGAGCAGGCGCTGCACGAGTCGTGGCCGCTGCTCGCCCAGGGCATGGGTATCTGATTTCAGGCGAACACCGCAAACGGGAGGCATCCGATCCGGATGCCTCCCGTTTCGCGTTCGCTCAGCTCGGCAGTGCCGACGGCCGGACCGAGAGCCCGGACCGGATGAAATAGGCGATCTCGTCGCAGATCTCGTCGACCGAAATCGCGTCGCCGGGAACGGTCGCGTGCACCATCTCCTGGGCCAGGGAATTCACCGCGCCGATCAGGGCGAGCGTGAACAGGTGGACACTGCGCGATTCCGCTTCCCCGCGCGCGGCGGCGCGCTGCGCTTCCCTGGTGAGCAGGCCGGAGACCGAGCGCCGCTGCCCGCGCCGCCATTCCTCCACCGCCGGGCTCACGCCGACCACCTCGACATAGAACACCCGGGCCGCGCGCCGATCACGGCAGGTCACCGCGAGAAAAGCACGGAAGCTCTCCACCACGCGCACCACCAGCGGCTGCTCGCTTGCCCGTTCCAAGGCCTCGTCGACGCGGTGCAGGGCGGCGGTGTTCAGCCGGTCGACAAGTGCGATCAACAGCGCCTCGCGACTGCCGATATCCTCGTAGAAACTGCGGGTCGACACATTCGCCGTCGCGCACAAGCGCTCGATCGATGTCGACGAATAACCCTGGGTACCGAATAGTTCCAGCGCCGCGTCGGTCAACCGGTTGCGTCGCATAGCTACTCGCTGCTGACGCGACAATCCACCGTAACTACGACCACTATCGGTTTCATTCACACGCCGAACCACCCGTGCATGCTAGCGCGCAACCGCCGGGCATCCGGGCGAATCGAAAACTGTCCGCGTCATGAATTCCACTGGCGCAGCGGAATTGTCAGGCCTCGCTGTCGTCGAGTGGTTCGGCCAGCGGCCAGCCACCGGCCGCCAGATGCGAGGCCACCCGCGAAACGTCGTCGGGTGCGGGATGCTCCTTGGCGAAATCGGCGATGGCTGCCTCGATCTCGGCCTGACTGATGAATTCCCGGTTCGGATTGGCCTCGATCAGTTTCTCCCCGATCACCACCACCTCGTAGTCGGTGAGGTGACGGTGCAGCACCGCGAACAACGCGACGTAGTCCGATTTCGGGATGCCCTGCGGATATCCGGCGCGCAGCCAGCCGAGTACACGCGAGAGCAGGTTGCGCCGGACGGCGGGGTGGGGGGACGGATCTGTCATCGAGTCCTCGCTCATGCTTGACCGAACAGATGAATACCGAACTGGTGGGCGATGAACGCCTTGGCGGTGAACAGGATTCCGGCGATCACCACGGTGACGATGACGACCAGGCAGATCAGCGCGCCCGCCAGTGCCGGGTAGTTCCTGCGCACGCGGCCCTGCGCGTCGACCGTCTCGGCCTTGGCCCACCAGCGCACCGCGAAGGCGAACACGGCGGGCACGCCGGCGCCGAAGACCAGCGCGGCCACCACCACTTCCCACAGTGAACTCAGATTCGTGATCACGGTATGCACGTTCGCTCCCTTCTACCCGGCGTGGTTCTGTTCGATCGACGACTGCGGGGGCACACCGTCGGGCCACTCGTTCACATTGTGGGAGCCGACCGGGTCGCGCCGCGACCACAGATAGATGCCGAGCGCACCGAAGATCAGGATCCCGAACACCACGAGGACACCGGGCAGGCCGCCGATGAGGTGCGCGATGGCCCAGCAGATCGCGCCGACGATGCCCGCCATCGGCAGCGTCAGCAGCCAGGCGACGGCCATCCGGCCCATCACCCGCCACCGCACCTCGGCGCCCTTGCCGATGCCGGTACCGAGGATCGCGCCGGTCGCGGTCTGGGTGGTCGACAGCGGCAGCCCGAAGTGCGCGGAGGTGAGGATGATCGCCGCCGAGGTGGACTCCGCGGCGAGGCCCTGCGGCGACTCGATCTCGACCAGGCCTTTGCCGAGCGTCCGGATGATCCGCCAGCCGCCGAGGTAGGTGCCGAGGGCGATCGCGACCGCACAGGCCGACATCACCCACAGCGGCATGTGGTCGTCCTTGTCGAGCGAGCCGTAGGCGACCAGGGCCAGGAAGATGACGCCCATCGTCTTCTGCGCGTCGTTGGTGCCGTGGGCGAGCGAGACCAGCGACGCCGACCCGATCTGGCCCCAGCGGAAGCCCTCGTTCGACTTGTCCTCGTCGACGCCGCGGGTGATCCGGTACACCAGATAGGTGGCGATGGCGGCGACCAGCGCGGCGATCGCCGGGGCCAGAATCGCGGGGATCACGATCTTGATCAGCACGCCTTCGGAGCCCGACACCCAGATCACGCCGCTCCAGCCGAGCGCGGCGATCGTGGAGCCGATGAGCCCGCCGAACAGGGCGTGCGAGGAACTCGACGGCAAGCCGAGCAACCACGTCAGCAGATTCCACAGAATGCCGCCGACCAGGCCGGCGAACACGATGACCAGCAGGTCTTGTCCGCCCACCTCGTTCAATTGGACGATGCCCTTGGCCACAGTCGCCGCCACCGATACCGACAGAAATGCGCCGATCAGATTCAGCAGGCCCGAGAGCGCCACCGCCACGCGCGGCTTCAAGGCACCGGTGGCGATCGAGGTCGCCATGGCATTGGCCGTGTCGTGGAATCCGTTGGTGAAGTCGAATACGAGAGCTGTGGCGATGACGATCAACAGGACCATTAGTTCGGCGCTCACCCGAACAGTGTGTCGTATGCCCGTACCGGATTGCCAAACCGTTGCGGGAAAATTCCTCGCCGGATCAGCCCGCGGCCCCCAGCGCGCGGACCGCGTCGATCGTGTCGGCCTGCGCCGGCTCCTTGTCCGGCCGGTATCGCAGCACCCTGGCGAACCGCAGCGCGACGCCGCCGGGGTACCTGGTGCTGGCCTGGACGCCGTCCAGCGCGATCTCGACGACGAGTTCGGGGCGCAGGAACACGGCGTGACCGTCGGTGTGTGTCTGGTACCGCGGGAACTGTTCGGTCTGCCAGCGCAGCAGCTCGTCGGTGAGGCCCTTGAACGTCTTGCCGACCATCACCGGCTCGCCCGTCTCCGGATCGAGGGCGCCCAGGTGCAGGTTCGACAGGAATCCGGTGCGCCTGCCGTACCCCCATTCCGCGCCGATCACCAGCAGGTCGAGGGTGTGCGCCGGTTTGATCTTCTGCCAGGACTTGCCCCGTCTGCCCGCGGCGTACGGCGCGTCGAGGGACTTGACCATCACGCCCTCGTTGCCGACGGCCAGCGCGTCGTCGTAGTACTCGGCGGCGGCCTCGGCATCGGGTGCGACGAGCGCGGGGATGCTGTGCTCGCCCGCGACCCGCTCGAGCATGGTGCGGCGCACGCGCAGCGGCTCGTCGAGCAGGTCGACGCCGTCGAGGTGCAGGCAGTCGAAGAAGTAGGGGTGCAGCAGCAGTTCCCTGGTGTCGCCGACGGTGGCGAAGCGGCTCATCGTCTCCTGGAACGGGCGCGGGCGGCCCGCGTCGGTCAGCGCCAGGGTCTCCCCGTCGAGGACCACGCTGGTGCAATCGAGGCCGGCGACCAGCTCGACCAGTTCGGGAACGCCCGCGGTGATGTCGCGCAGGGTCCTGGTGAACACCCACACCCGCTCGCCGCTGCGGTGCACCTGGATGCGGGCGCCGTCGAGCTTGTGTTCGACGCTCACCTGCGGGCCCAGTTCGGCCAGCGCCTCGTCCAGCGAGCCGCCCGGTGCGGCGAGCATCGGCGCGACGGGCCTGCCGACTTCGAGCCGGAACGCGGACAGCGCCGCCTCGCCACCGGTGACCGCGGCGGCGGCGGTCGCGGGCAGCTGCCCGGACAGCATGTGCGCGCGCCGCACGACCTCGACCGGGATGCCGGTGGACTTGGCCAGCGCTTCGACGACGACCGCGGCCAGCGCGCCTTGGCGGAGTTCTCCGGTGAGCAGCCGGATCAGGAAGGACTGCTCGTCCTCGGTCGCGGCGGTGAACAGGGAGGTCAGCAGTTCGCGTCTAC
Organism: Nocardia sp. NPDC058497; assembly: GCF_042720195.1. Lineage (NCBI taxonomy): Bacteria > Bacillati > Actinomycetota > Actinomycetes > Mycobacteriales > Nocardiaceae > Nocardia > Nocardia sp. NPDC058497. The sequence goes on from NZ_JBHXMY010000080.1 coordinate 4,408, forward strand.
GCAGTGTGGAGCCGGTGCCGCTGAGCCCGGTCAGCTGGGAGAAGACATCGTCGACCGCGCCTACGGTGAGGTGCGCTGCCGCGCTCGGCGGCGTCTCCAACCCGGCCACCGTGCGCCACCCCGCCCCGATCCGGCCCTGCACCAGCTCACCGGACAGCCAGGCCACCACGGTCCCGATCTCCTGCGGGCTCGCGGCAGCGAAGAGCTCGGCCAGCGCGGCGATCTTCGCCTTGCGCGACCGGGTCGCTCGCACCGCCGCCGAGGCCGCGACGACATCGCTGAACAGCACCCGAGCACCGTAACCCGGGGGTGTGACACATCGCTCAGCCCACGCTGTTAAGAATCCATTGGCAAGGCTGCGAAACCGCCCATAAACTGGACATATGGCCAAGACCTATGTCGGTGCGCGGCTGCGCCAGCTGCGCACCGAGCGCGGGCTGAGCCAGGTCTCACTGGCCCAGAAGCTGGAGATCTCGGCCAGCTATCTCAACCAGATCGAGCACGACGTGCGGCCGTTGACGGTGCCCGTGCTCAAGCGGATCAACGAGGTCTTCGGCGTCGACCCCGCCTTCTTCTCCGCCCAGGACGACACCCGGCTCATCGCCGAGCTCCAGGAAGTCGTGATGGACGCCGAGCTCGGCATCGAGGCCGACACCCAGGAGATCGCCGACATGGTCTCGGCGCATCCGAGCATGGCGCGCGCCCTGGTCGCCATGCACAACCGGTACCGCAACACCAGCGCCCAGCTGGCCGCCGCGACCGAGGACCGCTTCTCCGACGGTTCCGGCAGCGCCGCGATCAGCAAGCCGCACGAGGAAGTGCGCGACTACTTCTATCAGCGCCAGAACTACATCCACGAACTCGACACCGCGGCCGAGGACCTCACCGCGCGCATCCGCTTCCACGGCGGCGAGGTGAGCACCGAGATCGTCCGGCTGCTGCGCGCGCACGGCGTGCGGATCGTCGAGCGGATCGACCTCGGCGAGGGCGTGCTGCACCACTACGACCCCGAGACCAAGCAGCTCGAGATCTCCCCGCACCTGTCCGGCGGGCAGCGCACCTTCAAGCTGGCCGCCGAGCTCGCCTACCTCGAGTGCGGGCCGCTGCTCGACAAGCTGGTCGAGGAGGGCAATTTCGCCTCCGACGCCTCACACAAGCTGGCCATGCTCGGCCTGGCCAACTACTTCGCCGCGGCAACGGTGTTGCCCTACACCCACTTTCACGAGGTGGCCGAGGACTTCCGCTACGATATCGAGCGCCTGTCGGCCTTCTTCTCGCAGAGTTACGAGACCATCTGCCACCGGCTTTCGACGCTGCAGCGACCGAGCCTGCGCGGCGTCCCGTTCTCCTTCGTCCGCGTCGACCGCGCGGGCAACATGTCGAAACGCCAGTCCGCCACCGGTTTCCACTTCTCCGCCAGCGGCGGCACCTGCCCGCTGTGGAACGTCTACGAGACCTTCGCCTACCCCGGCAAGATCATGACCCAGATCGCCCAGATGCCCGACGGCCGCAAATACCTCTGGGTCGCCCGCACGGTGGAACGCCGCGCCACCCGCTACGGCCAGCCGAGCAAAACCTTCGCCATCGGCCTCGGCTGCGAACTCCGCCACGCGGGCCGCGTCGTCTACGCCGACGGCATCGACCTCGGCGAAGCCACCGCCACCCCCATCGGCGCAGGCTGCCGCGTCTGCGTCCGCGCCAACTGCCCCCAACGAGCCTTCCCACCCCTGGGCAAGGCCCTCGACATCAGCGAACACCGCAGCTCGGTCTCCCCCTACCTGATCAAATAGACCCTCGAGCGGCTCATATCATTGATATAATTCCTACATGGAGACCGTCCACGCGATTCGGATTGCCGCCGGGCTCACTCAAGCGGAGCTGGCCCAGCGTTCCGGCGTCGCGCAACCCAACATCGCCGCCTACGAAAGCGGCAGCCGTCACCCGTCAGCGAAGATGCTCGCTCGCTTGCGGAAGGCCGCGCCGCCACGACCTTCCACGGTTCTCACGCAACATCGCGACCAGATCCTCGCGTTAGCTTTGCACCACAAGGCACGTCGAGTGCAGGTCTTCGGGTCGATTGCCCGGGGCGAGGACGTCTCCGGCAGCGACATCGACCTGCTGGTGCAGCTCGACGAGGATGCAAGCATCTTCGACCTCGCCGCTTTGACGAACGCGCTGGAGGATATGACGGGACTGCACGTCGATGTCATCTCCGAAGGCGGCCTACGACAAGGGCACGACCCCATTCGAGACGAAGCCAAACCGCTGTGACCGACGGTTCGATCACCCCGCGAACCAGCCAAAGTCTCAACGACTTTCTTCAATTCTGCGAAATGGCTGAACGCATCGTCGCTGCCGGAAGACACGCCTACGACGAGAGCGAGACCGCACAACTAGCCAGCGAGGCGGTGTTGCACAGACTCGGCGAGTCCGTCGCCCGCCTACCCGACGCCTTCATCGCGGCGCACCCGCAGGTTGCGTGGCGCGATATCAAACGAACCCGCAACATCGTCGCCCACAGCTACGACCGGGTGAATTACGCCATCATCTGGAACGCGATGGCCAACCTCCTACCACTGGAAGCCGTCCGCGTCCGGAAGATCCTCGCCGACCTGGAATCCACCGACTGACCCACCGACCGCCAGCGAGGATCTGACTTCGATCGGGCCGACGACGGTGTAGTCACCGTTCTCGATTTCGGCCGCCATTGCTTCGTACGCTTCGGGACTTCGCTTTGCCATCACTGGATCTCTACTCCCATCAACTCGACTCCGCTAGACCTCATGATCACCTCTGCTCACCTCGGATGGGCCGTCGGCACCGCTACCGGACCGAGCGACCGGACAAGGGGTCTACCGTGCGCCGCATAAACACGGAATGATGGATGGTTGCCCGATGATGGGCCGAAATAGTGTGATGAGCAGAAGCAACAACTTCCCGGACGCCGAAGTCAGGAGGCGGACGATGCAGAAACAATCGCGACAAGTAGCCCGAATCGCTGTCGGCATCCCCTTCGCTCTGGCCGTATCGCTGTCCGGCGTGGATGCGCACGCACACGATCCGGGCCGGATCACCGTGATTGAGACCGAGTACTCGATCACCGTGTCCAGGCCCAATGTCCGGGCAGGTCAGACCTACACCCTGGATGTGCGCAACGATGGCAGAACCCGTCACGACCTGGTCATCGCCGGCCCCGGCGTCGATTCCCGCACCCCGGTGCTCGAGGCAGGCACCACCAGCGAACTGACGGTCACACTGCAGTCGGGCACCTACGCACTCTGGTGTTCCGTCGGCAAACACCATTCGCTAGGCATGCGCTCCAGCATCTCGGTCTCCTGAACCTACTACCCGAGCGGAGACAACCATGCCCGCCACCAGAGAAATTCAGGTAACCAGCACCGCTTTCGCCGATGGAGCACCCATTCCGGCGACCTACTCGTGCACCGGCAGGAACGTACCGCCGCCCCTCGCCTGGACCGTACCGGCCGGAGCAGCCCGGCTGGCCCTGATCGTCGACGACCCGGACGCGGTGGGCGGTCTGTTCACGCACTGGGTGGTCACCGACATCTCGCCGACCATCACCGCCAACCCGGAAGGGCACACCCCGGACGGCGGTGTCGTCACCGCCAACAGCGCCGACCGCATCGGCTACTTCGGCCCGTGCCCGCCCCCGGGAACCGGAGTGCATCACTATCGATTCACCGTGCACGCACTGTCCCACCCGCTCGCGCTGAGCCCGGACACCCCCGCGGCCACCGCGACCGCCGCCATCGAAGCCGCCAGCCTCGGCTCCGGCCGCCTGATCGGCACATACTCCAGGTGACGTCAGAAGGCTTCCTCCGGGACCGCCATGATGTCGGTGTCGATGGTGGCGAGGATGTTCTTGGTCGCGGTGAGTTCGGGGAGGACGTTCTTGGCGAAGAAGCTGGCCGCGGCGATTTTGCCCTGGTAGAAGGGGCGGTCCTTGGGGGTGGAGTCGGCGGCCAGGGCGGCGGCGGCGATGTCGGCTTGGACGAGCAGGCGCCAGGCGATGAGGAGGTCGCCGACCGACATCAGGAAGCGGACCGAGCCGAGGCCTACCTTGTAGAGCTCGGTGGGGTCGGTCCCGCCCGCCATGGCGTAGCCGGTGAGGGTGGCACCCATGGCGGCGATGTCGGCCTGGGCGGTGCGCAGCAGGGCGCGTTCGGTGCCGAAGCGGCCGGAGTCGTTGTCCAGGTAGGCGGTGATCTGGGCGTTCACGTGGGCCAGGGCGGTGCCGTGATCGCGAATGATCTTGCGGAAGAAGAAGTCCTGGGCCTGGATCGCGGTGGTGCCCTCGTAGAGCGAGTCGATCTTGGCGTCGCGGATGTACTGCTCGATCGGGTAGTCCTGCAGATAGCCGGAGCCACCGAGGATTTGCAGTGACTCGGCGAGCAACTGGTAGGCACGCTCGGAACCGACGCCCTTGACGATCGGCAGCAGCAGATCGTCGACGCGATGCGCCAGCTCGGGATCGGCGCCCGAAACCAGCTGCGCCACATCCTCGTTCTGATGCGCGGCAGTATACAGATACACCGCGCGTAACCCCTCCGCGTACGCCTTCTGCATGGCCAGCGACCGCCGCACATCGGGGTGATGGGTGATGGTCACCCGCGGCGCGGCTTTGTCCGACATCTGCGTCAGATCCGCGCCCTGCACCCGGGTCTTGGCGTATTCGAGCGCGTTCAAGTAGCCGGTCGACAACGTCCCGGACGATTTCACGCCCACTGTCATCCGCGCGTTCTCGATCACCTTGAACATCTGCGCGATCCCGTTGTGCACGTCACCGACCAGCCAGCCCTTGGCGGGCACCGACGTGCCGCCGAAGGTGAGCTCGCAGGTCGGCGAGGACTTGATCCCCATCTTGTGCTCGATGCCGGTCACGTACACACCGTTGCGCTCGCCGAGTTCCAGCGTCTCGGGATCGAAGAGGAACTTCGGCACATAGAACAGCGACAGCCCCTTGGTACCCGGCCCGGCGCCTTCGGGCCGGGCGAGCACGAGATGGAACATATTCTCGGCCAGGTCACCCACGTCACCACCGGAGATGAACCGCTTCACCCCTTCGATATGCCACGACCCGTCGGGCTGCGGCACCGCCTTGGCGCGGCCCGCGCCGACATCGGACCCGGCATCGGGCTCGGTGAGCACCATGGTCCCCTGCCAGCCGCGCTCGAAACCCCCACGCGCCCAGCGCTTCTGCTGCTCGGTGCCGATCCCGTAGAGCACCGAGCCCATCAGGGGGCCCATGTTGAAGAAGCTGGCCGAGGGATTGGCGCAGATGAGGAGCTCGTTGATGGCCCACATCAGCACGTTCGGGGCGGGGGTGCCGTCCATACCCTCCGGCATGCCGAGCCGGTACCAGCCCGCTTCGCGCACCGTGTCGACCGTCTTGCGCAGCGACTCGGGCACCGTGATCTCGAAGGTCTCGGGGTGATAGGCCACCGGATGCCGATCGGCGTCGGCGAACGATTCCGCGATCGGGCCCTCGGCCAGGCGCTTCACCTCGTCGAGGATCTGGCGCGCCGTATCGGAGTCCAGGTCGCCGTAGGCGCCGGTGTCGAGGAGCTTGTCGAGATTCAGTACCTCGAAGAGATTGAACTCGAGGTCACGCAGGTTCGCCTTGTAGTGCCCCATCGGTCGCCTCCTGGACTGACCACACACGGCCGAGCGCCGCGTGAATCGGCTGTTCGACGTCGTACGAATTCGAAGCGTGCCGCACCGCGACGTCCTTACGCAACCGTAGGCACGCCTTGTCAGATCAGCGAATCAGCAACCGTTCTGGAACGGCCAGCACTCCGTCGCCCCCTTGCCAGCCGGCGTGCTGGGCGCCCTGGTCGTGGTCTGGGTGGTCTCCGAGGTCGTCCGCGGGTTCGGCGGGTCGTTCAGCAGCGCTGACCCGACCACCAGGAACACGACGAACACACCGATCAGGGCGGCCGCGAACACGATCAGCCCCGCCAGCTTTCCCCGCCGGGTCGAGTCCACCGGTGGCGGCGCCTGGACCGGTTCGGTGATTCTGCGTGGCTGCGGCGGGATCGGCTTCCGCGCCGGACGGTTGCCGTCGAAACCGTCGGCGGCGAGGTCGGCGCGCGAGGGTGTCAGGTCACCGACGCCCAGCGCGGTGCACGTGGTGAGCACCCGGTCGATGGTCCATTCGCGGGGCCCCGCGGAGAACCCCTCCAGATAGACCCGCAGCTCATGGGCATCGACGGTGTTCGCGACGAGCACATCCAGCCCGGGCCGCAGCGCCGTGCGCGCCGGTCGCACCACCACGCCCCGATAGGGCACCATCACCACCGCGCCGGACACGTGTCTGCTGTCCTGCAATGCCTGCTCCAGCGCGACCCGTACCGCGTGCACACCGTGCTCGACCCGATCGGTCAGGCCCGCCGACGGCTCGGTATCCAGATCGAGCGGACTGTCACTGATCGTCCAGGTGCCCGCCGACACCGCGAGCAGTCCGCTCTGCCGTCGCCGGAACCCCTTCACCTCGATCACCGTGATCCCCCGCGGCGTCACGATCACCGCGCCCAGCCTCCGATCGCCCACCTGGCAATCGACCAGCGCGAGCCCCGTGCTCGGATAGGCGCGCAGGCATTCGACGAACTCCCGCTCGGCGCCGGTGAGCTCCGCACCCGGCCTGATCCGAACCAGCATTCCGATGTTCCCCTACCAGTGCCGCGACCTCACACCGCCGCTGCGCGCTGCGGTACTCACCGATCATGACGCGCAACTGTTGCGAAAACCACTGGAAACCAAAGAAAACCGGCACTCTCGCGCAGTCGGCACCGAAATTCGATACCGGCGAGTACGCTCCGACTCGACCGGGCGACGTCGAGAAAGCAGGTGGACACCAGATGGCCGCAGCGCCCCTACCCCGGGTTTCACCGGGACGGTTCGGCGAGCTCGGACCGATCAACTGGGTTGTCTGGCAAGTGCTTTCCCGTGCCTCCGGCACCGACGACGCGCATCTTTTCAGCACACTCGGCCGCACCGGCGGATTGTTCCGCGGCTGGCTGCATTTCTCCGGCAAGCTCATGCCGGGCGGACGGCTGCCCCGCGCCGAGGCCGAGCTGGTGATCCTGCGCGTCGCGCACCTGCGCGAGTGCGCCTACGAGACCGACCACCATCGCCGCCTCGGCCGCAAGGCGGGCCTGACCGCCGTCGAGATCGACCGGGTCGGCACCGGCCCCGATGCCGAGGGCTGGACGCCGCGCCAACGCGCCCTGCTCACCGTCACCGATCAGCTGGTGACCACCCGGAATGTGGACGACGCGGCCTGGGCGGAGCTCGCCGCGCACTACGACGAACGGCTGCTGATCGAGATCGTGCTGCTGATCAACCAGTACGAGGGCTTGGCCGCCACCATCACCACACTGCGAATCGATCGCGACACCTTCTAGAACTGTGACCCAGGTCATAGAGCGAAACCCCGACTCTTCTCGCCATCGTTAGGGCGTACAAAGTACGGAGTTCATCGCACCGAGGAGAACCGCATGCAGATCACCGGCTCAGCCATCTCGCTCAATGTCGCCGACCCGCAGGCATCGGCCCGGTTCCTGATCGACCACCTCGGTTTCACCGAGCAGATGGCCACCGACGGATTCGTCTCCCTGCAACGCGCGGATGCCGGAATGAACGTCATCTACCTGCGGACCGGGCTGAGCACGTTCAAGCCGGCGCGGATCGCGGGCAACGCGGGCGACGGCACGCTCGTGGTGTTCGTCGTCGACGACATCGACACCGAATACGAACGCCTGCGCGGCGCGGGCGTCCCGATCGAGACGCCCATCGAGACCGAGGAGTGGGGCGAGCGCTACTTCCAGATGACCGACCCGAACGGGATCGTCATCCAGCTCGTGCAGTGGGTGTGATCAGCGGCGGGCGACCCGCAGCGCGGCCACGATCATCGGGATCTGCAGCGGCAGCCGCGCCAGCACACCGGCCTTGAACAGGCCGGAGGCCTTGGGGTTACCGACCACGTCGACGGCCATCTGGACGTTGGCGGGGAAAACGCCGACGAACAGCGCCGCGGCCAGCCAGCCGCCGAGGCGACGGGTGCGCGGCACCGCGAGTGCCGTCGCCACGCCGAGCTCGGCGACCCCGGACGCGTAGGTGTAGGTCCGCGGGTTGCCGGGCAGCTTCGGCGGCACGATGCCGTCGAACGGCTTCGGCGCGACAAAGTGCAGAACACCCATCAGGAACAGCAACCCGCTCAGATAGGAGTGCGTGCGTCGACGGGGAGTTTCGGTAGCCACACCCGAACTCTGCCACACGGCTCCCCGTCGGCCCACCCCTGATCTCAGCCCAGAATCGCCCGGAACACCTCGGCAGGCGGGGTCACCGGGCGGCCGAGAAGCTTGGCCAGATCACCGGTGCGGACCTCGAGCAGGCCGTCGGCGATACCCGCGTCGGCGTCGGCGAGGGCAGCTGCCACCGGCTCGGGCAGGCCCGCCTGGCCGAGGACCGCGGCGTAGTCGGCTTCGGCCACGTTCTCGTAGCGGACCGGTGTGCCGGTGACCTCGGTGATCACGGCGGCGATGTCAGCGCCGGTCAGCGCGGTGTCGCCGCCGAGTTCGTAGACGCGGCCCTCGTGGCCGTCGGTGGTGAGCACGACCGCCGCGGCCTTGGCGTAGTCGGCGCGCGGGGCGCCGGAAACCTTGCCGTCACCCGAGGCGCCCGCGAGTACGCCGGTCTGGGCGGCGTGCGCGGCGCCTGCGGCGTAGTTCTCCCAGTACCAGCTGTTGCGCAGCAGGACCGTAGGCACCGTCGCGGTCGCGAGGACCTCCTCGGTGCCGCGATGTTCCCGCGCGAGGATCATCTGGTTGTCCGGCGCGACCGGGATGCTCGTGTACGCGAGCAGCTGGACGCCCGCGCGCTCGGCGGCCCGAATGACGTTGGCGTGCTGGGCGACACGAGCGCCGAACTCGTTGCCCGAGATCAGCAGCACCCGGTCGACACCCGCGAGCGCGGCGTCGAGGGCGGCCGGGTCGTCGTAGGAGGCCTGGCGAACCTGCGCGCCGCGTTCGGCGAGGTCGGCCACCTTGGCGGGATCGCGCACGATGGCCACCGGCCGCTCCCCCGCCGTCAGCAGGGCCTCGACGACGAGCCTGCCCAGTTGTCCACTCGCTCCGGTCACCGCAACGGTCATGATCTTCCTCCAGGGTTCGTACTGATTCTCATGCACTAACTATTTGTAAGCACTATTCATTCCGAAAGCGATCTGGTCAAGAGCGGTACGATCGCCCCATGAGCAAGCAGCCCACGTCGACCGACGACGATCAGGCGCTGGAAGCCGACGTCTTCGCCCGTAACTGCACGTCGCGGCCCGTACTGCAGAATGTCGCCAGCCGGTGGGGGGTGCTGGCGCTGGTGGCCCTACGCGAGGGGCCGTATCGGTTCAGCGCGCTGCGCCGACGGGTCGACGGCGTGAGCGAACGAATGCTGTCGCAGACCCTGCAGACGCTCGAACGCGACGGCATGGTTCATCGCGAGGTGCTCGAAGCCATTCCGCCGCGCGTGGAGTACACGCTCACCGAGCTCGGCGCGCAGGTGGCCGAGCGGCTGGAGTCACTGGTCGTGGTTCTGGAAACCAACATGGATGCCGTCCGCGAGGCCCAGGAGAACTATCACCGTTCCGCCTCTCCGCGTACTTAGGCCGGGCTCAGGTGCGGGGCGGTGTGCGTTGGCGGCCGGCGGTTGCCCGCTGAGCCGGGTCAGCCCGTGGCCGGTGAGTTACCCCTGTTCTCGCTTCACCAGGTCGGAGACGGTGGTGAACTCGTAGCCTCGGGCGCGCAGGCCGCGGACGATGTCGGGAACCGCGGCGGTGGATTCGCCGCCGTGCATGACGTGCAGCAGCACGATCGAGCCGGGCCTGGTCTGCGCCAGGGTGTCGGTGACGATGGCCTCTCGGGTGGCGCCGCCCGCGGAGTCGGGTTCGACATCCCAGGTCACCGTCGTGCGGTCGTGCTCGGCGAGGTAGTTCGGGAGCGCCCAGAGTTTCTTGCCGTAGGGCGGACGGAAAGTGATCGGCCCCTGGTAGCCGGTGCGGCGGATCTCGGCGTCGGTACGTTCGATCTCGTCGCGCACGGTGTCGCCGGAGATCAGCACCATCCGGCGGTGGGAGTACGAGTGGTTGCCGATCTCGTGGCCCGCGGCCGCGATCGCCGCGCTGTTCCGCCTCTCCGCGTATTCAGGCCAGACTAAGGCGCGGAGCTGGGTGAGCGTTGGCGGGCGGCGGTGACTCACCGGGTCGGGTCAGCCCGTACCCGGTGAGTTACCCATGTACTCGCATTAGACGATTACCTGGGTGATGTCGCCCGGGTTCAAGTAGTCGAAGAAACGGTGGGCGCCGTCCTCTGTCATGCGCACACATCCGTGCGACTTCGAATTGACCGGGCCGACATGGAATGCCATGTCACCGTTGAAGAAGGTGGCCCAGCGCATCGGCGCATCGTGCATCGTGCTCCAGTGGAATTCCCGTTTGAAGGAAATCCTGGTCACCGCGGGCGGAGTTTCGTAACCGGCCATGCCGTGCGAAATCGGTGTCGGGCCGAAGATGACGCGGCCGTTGTCGACCAGCCACGCCTCGTTCGTCGACAGCCGCATGCACGCCCTGGCCTCGACCACCGGGCACGGCGACGCGGTCGGAATTATCGAGGGAACGCCGGGAATGTCTGGGCCACCTGGGAAAAGCGGTTCGGCCACCGCGGGCGCCATGGTGCCGAAACCGGCGACCGCGACCAGAGCTGCTGAACGTGCCACCCAACCGAGAATGCGCTTCACATCCGTTGCCTCTCTGTCCGCCTCCCCGCGCCTTCTGCCGGTCGTCGGGGACGTCAACAGCGCGGTGCCGGGCTGGCGGTCACGAGGAAGTCAGCTTGTGGGCGTGCCCGGCGAGTTACCCATGTACTCACGAGATCAGGTGTAGCTATTACCAAGCGAACGAAGAGCTACACGTATCATCGTGTAGGGCACCCGAATCCACCAAATCGACACCCCAATATTTGCCGAAAAGAAATACACGCAATTCGTGTCGCGGACATGACTGAGGGGGGGGGGCGGGGGGGCCGCCCCCCGAGGTTGTCGGAGCAAAAATATATGTTTATGTGTGCCCCGCGG
>NZ_JBHXMY010000081.1:0-15416 GCF_042720195.1 Nocardia sp. NPDC058497
CGGGCCCATCGCCGCCCAGCACGCCCCAGCTGCACCACCGTTCGTTCCCCAGCCGTCTGCCCACTCAGCGCCACCTGCCTATCCGGCGCCGCCCGCCCAGTCAGCGCCACCTGCCCAACCAGCACCACATGTTCACCCGGCGCCGCCCGCCCAAGCAGGGTCGCCCGCCCAGACGGGTCTGCAGCCATCCCTCGGCCAGCAGTCACCGATGGGTCAGGAGCTGAGCGCTCAGCCGCAGCTGTCCCCGCAGCTGGATGCGCCGGCGCCGGTCCCGCGGCAGCCCTACGCGGGGGCTTCGACCCAGCAACCACCGGGTGCACCGGCGCCAACCTCGCGGCAGCCCCATGTGGGGCCTGTGACCCAGCAGTCACCGAGTGCACCGGCGCCGACCTCGCGGCCGCCCCACGCGGGGCCTGCGTCTCAGCAACAACCTGGTGCGCAGCAGACGATGGGGCAGCAGCCTCCAGTGCAGTCGGGGGCGGTGGTAGCGCCGGGCGACGCTCAGCGGTCCGCCGTGGATGTCGACCCCCGCTCGGGGCCCGCTGTCGGCGGTGACGTCGTGTCAAGCTCGGACTCCAGGGAGGCTCAAGCACCGCCTGAGTTCGGCAGCGTCGCAAGGAATCCCGCGGGCGACATCGATACAGCGAATCGGCCCGGCGATGGCCCCGACGTATCCGATTCGGCAGCAACCGATGTCGTGCCGATCGCGGAATCCGGACGCTTGGATGCGGCGAACGCGAGTGCCCCAACGGACGTGACGCCGATCGCGGCACCAACCGGTGCTGACAACTCGGCCCAATCATGCAGCGCTGCTGCTGATTCCGGACTCGTCGGCGCTGCGCCGGATTCCGCCTCAGTTGCCACAACAGGTCCTGGTTCGGAGGGAACCGCCGCGGGATCGACGGGCGCTGCGCCTCCAGCGGGTTCGGCCGGCGCCGCGGCGGTGTCCGGTTCGGCTGCGGTCGGGACAGGATCCGCCGCGGCGGTGGGCGCGACGAACTCCAGTTCGGCCGGCGTAGCGAGGGGATCGGGTTCGGCTGAGAACACGAGAGAACCCGGCTCGGCGCGGGCCGCGATGGAATCCGGTTCTGGCAGTGTCGCTGGGGGTTTCGCGGAGGCCGCAGGAGGTCCGCGGGAGGGATCAGGCAGCAGTACCGGCGAGGTGGCGTCCGGGGATGGGACGGTCGGTGTGCCTGATTCGGCGGACAAGCCGTTCGAGATGGGTGGTGTCGATGCGCCGGCCGCCGCGTCCGTAGGCGACGCAGGCGATGCCACGCCGGCGGACGACGGAAGTCGCCCCGGTGACCTGCTGGACCTGGGAGACGAACCGGGGGCCGGGGCGTCGAGCGCGGGGAATGGACACGCACCTGGTGATCCGGGGCGAGCGCCCGGAGACCCGGGAACGGTGCAGCCAGGAACGGTGCAGCCAGGAACGGTACAGCCAGGAACGGTGCAGCCGGGAATGGTGCAGCCAGGAACGGTGCAGCCGGGAGGGGTGCAGCCGGGGTCGGCCTCCGGGGCCGCGCAGGGTGCGGTGCCTGCCGGTGTGCCGGTGCATGGCGGGCACGCGGCGGAGTCGGTGCGGTCGGTGACGCCGGGAGCGTCCGCTGGACCGGGTGTCCCGCCGCAGGGTGCTGTGCCTGCTGGTCCGCCGATGGCGCCGCAGGGGATGGGGCGGGGGCCGTGGGTCGATCCGCGGCGGCCTGCGCCGCGACGGATGTCCAGGCTGCATCGGGTGGGGTGGTTGTTGCTGGTGGCGCTCGTCGGGGCGCTGGTGGCTCTGCTGGTGGCCTTGGTGGTTGTCGTGTTGCCCGATGGGGACGACGGCGACGAAGCCGCCGGTGTGGCGCCCAAGGCGCCGTCGAGTTCGGTGACGGCGGTGGGGGATTCGTTCGCGGCGAGTCGGCGGGTGTTTCCCACGCTGGTTCCGCAGGGAGAGGTGGCGGAGGGGCAGGGGTATCGGGGTGCGCGGTGTGCCGCGGTGCGTGGGGTGAGTGAGCTGGAGTGGAAAGAGCCGGCGCTCCAGTGGAATCCGATCAGAGCGGGCTGGCAGTGCGAGCGAACCGACAACAATGCCGGGTCCGTGAGCTATCTGGTGCTGGAGTATGCGACTGCGGCGCAGGCACGTTCGGTGGTCGAGGCGATGCCCGCGGCGGTGAAGTACCCGGGTGACAAGGACGGGGTGCCGTTCTCGTTGCGCCGCTGGGTGGTTCCCGACCCCGCCAGTACCCGCATGCACACCGCGCACCAGGTCATCAGCTTCCCCGGCGACTCGGCCCGCGCGAACTATGTGATCGCCGTCAGCCGCCGGGGGAGCAGCGGCGCGGGCGGAGCGCCACGCCCCTCCGCCCAGGACGAAGTGATCGCCTGGTGGGAGGAAGTGCCACTGTGACGCAGCTGGGACAGCGAAAAGTACACTGCCTCAGCATCACTCGGTAAGAAGCTCGCACCGCAACATGTGATGGTTACCGTCGCAGCGTCGGCGAACCCGCGCGGACGCTGCGACGGCTGACTTCAGTCGACCGCCAGCGCCGCCACGATCGGCATCCGCGCCGCGCGGAAGGCGGGCGGGATCGAACCGAGCAGGGCCAGACCCAGGGCGACCGCACCGTAGACCACCAGCAGCGGACTCGGCTGGTAGACGATGTCGATGGTCATCGCGTGCCCGATCGCCACGACGCCCAGGTATTGCACCGCCGCACCGATCACGAGACCGATTGCCGCGCCGATGAATCCGATGCCCGCCGCCTCGGCGAGTACCGAGCGCAGCAGGAACTTGCGGTTGGTGCCCATGGCGCGCAGCACGCCCAGTTCCCTGCGCCGCTCCAGCACCGACAGCATCAGCGTGTTGAGCAGCGCCGCCGTCGCCACCAGGACGACGATCCACAGGATCATGTTGCTCATCGCCGCACCCTGCTGCACGCTCGACGAGATCGCCTGCACCATGGCGGCGCCGGTGTCGACATGGATTTCCTGCGGCACCGCGGCGCGCACGGCGGCGCGCACCGCCTCCGGGTCGGCACCGGGCGCGAACTGCACCGACAGGATGGTCTCGCCGGGCCGCTGATACCACTCGCGCATCTGATCCAGATTCATCATCACCACGCCGGACACCGCGGTGAAATACGGAATCACCTGCAGCACAGGCACAGTGCGCTCGCCCGACGGGGTGGGCATGGTGAGCTCGTCGCCCACCGCGAGGTGCATCGAGCGCGCCACATCCCTGGTCACGACGACACCTTCACCGCGCCCCATCCGTTCGATCACGGCCTTGTCGACCGCGCCGAGCCGGGTCTCGTCGGTGCGAGCCGGATAGCCCTGCAGCATCACCCGCCCGCTGCCGACGGTCGCGAAGGCCATCTGCGCGGGACCCACGTGCGCGACTCCGGGCACCGCGGCGACCCGCTCGGCCAGGTCCGGCGGTAGCACCGGTCCGGTCGGGAACTGTTCCACCGGACTGGCACTCACATACAGATCGGCATCGCCGAGACTCTCGAACGACTCGGTCGCGGAGTCGACCATGTTGCCCGAGGCCCCACCGAGCGCGACGACGGCCGCGACGCCGATCATCACCGTCATCGCCGTCGCCCAGACGCGGCGTGGCGCCCGTTCCAGGGTCGTCGCGCCGAGTGCGCCCGGCGCGCCGAACCAGCGGGCGATCCCGGCGGCGCCGCGCACGATCGGCCTGGTCGCGGCGAAGCACAGCAGCACGGCCGCCGCGAACGACGCCGAGATCGAGGCGAGCGATCCCCGCCCGAGATCGAGGAACGCCAGCGTGACGGCCGCTGCGGCGAGGCCGATGCCACCGGCGAGCGCCGACCAGCGCAGGACGGCACTGTCGGCGGCCGAGTGACCGGCCTCCACCGGCGCGAGCGCCTCGACCGGTGCGACCTTGTACACCTGCCGCGCCGCGATCGCCGCCGCCAGCACGGTAGCCACCACACAGGCCGCGATCGCCACGGGCACAGCGTAATCCGGCACCATGAACTCGGTCCGCGCCTCCACCGACTGCACGATCGCCGCGGGCAGGCGCCCGATCGCGGCCCGGCCCATCACCGCACCGATCGCCGACCCGATGACACCGCCGATCAGGCCGAGCAACGCCGCTTCGACCAGCAGATCGCGCACCATCGGACCACGCTGTCCGCCGATCGCGCGCAGCAGCGACAGCGTCGGCCTGCGCTGGGTCACCGCCATGCTCATCGCGTTGTAGATCA
Source organism: Nocardia sp. NPDC058497 (assembly GCF_042720195.1). Lineage (NCBI taxonomy): Bacteria > Bacillati > Actinomycetota > Actinomycetes > Mycobacteriales > Nocardiaceae > Nocardia > Nocardia sp. NPDC058497. The sequence goes on from NZ_JBHXMY010000081.1 coordinate 4,218, forward strand.
GGAACGCCGACACCATCAGCGCCGCCGCCGAGGACATCAGCGTGGAATAGCGCATGATCTGGATGGCCCCGCCCGCCTGCGCGGTCCGCAGACTGGGTTCGGCGACCACCGCCCGCCCGTCGACGACGGTGGTCAGCGCGGCCCGCAGGGCGGTCACGTCGGTGCCGGGGGTGGGCAGGATCTGCACCGAGTCCAGCTTGTCGACGCGGTCGGTGAGCAGCTGGGCCAGCGGCAGCGGCGCGGCGACCAGGTGACCGCCGTTGAGCCGATTGGTCGCCTCGTCGTCGAGGACGCCCGCGACGGTCGCGGTGCCCCACCCGATGGGGATGCTGTCGCCGACCTCGTAGCCCATCGCCGCGCCGACCAGCACGCCCTTCGGTGTAGTGAGCAGCTTGGTGGTGTGCTGCGACATCGGTCCGGTCAGGTCGCTGCCGAGCGCGGCGATATTCGCGTCGGCGCCGATCAGCATGGCCCGGTCGGGGCCGGCGCCGAGGGTGCTGCGCAGCATCGGAACCGCCTTGGCGACACCGGGTGTCGCGGCGATCTGGGTCAGCAGCGACTGTTCGAAACCGGCGTCGGTGATGCCGGTGATCTCGAGGACGGCGTCGCCCGCCAGGCCCTGGGTGAGCCGGTCGACCGACCCCGTGACCGATCCGGAGATGCTCAGCACGGCGACCAGCAGCGCGGCCGAGACGGCCATCACCGCCGTCGACATGATCGTGCGGCCGGGATGGCGGATCAGTTCGCCGATGTTGAACAGCCGCAACCGATCCCACATGGCCGCGATCATGCGTCCACCCGCTCCGCCACGATGTCGTCGGCGTCGATGCGGCCGTCGTGCAGCGCGATCACCCGGTCGCAGTGGGCGACCGCGCCCATGTCGTGGGTCACCATCACCACCGAATTCCCCTGTGCGGTGATGTCTCCCAGCAGAGCCAGGATCGACGCACCGGTCTTGGAGTCGAGGTTGCCGGTGGGTTCGTCGGCCAGGATCAGCGGCGGATCCATGATCAGCGCGCGTGCCACCGCGACGCGTTGCATCTGCCCGCCGGACAGTTCCGCGGGCCGGTGCTGCGACCGGTCACCGAGGCCGACCAGGTCGAGCAGTTCCAGCGCCCGCGGCTTGGCTTTGCGTAGTCCGGTGCCGTCCAGCAGTTTCGGCACCGCCACGTTCTCCCACGCCGACAGGGTGGGCAGCAGGTTGAAGAACTGGAAGACGAAACCGACCTGCTGCAAACGAAATGCGGCCTGAGCGTCCTCGTCGAGATCGCCGATCTCCGTGCCGCGGAAGCGAATCGAGCCCTCGTCGGGCCGGTCCAGTGCGCCGAGCAGGTGCAGCAGGGTGCTCTTGCCCGAGCCGGAAGGACCGATGATCGAGGTGAACTGGCCCGCCTCGATCCGCATGCTCACCTCGTCGAGCGCGCGTACCTGCTGTTCGCCGACGCGGTACTGCTTGACCACCCGCGCCAGCTCCAGCATCGGCGGTTGCGGCGAATCAATGTCCGGCATGTCATGTCCCCCAAGGGTTTTTGGTTGGCAGGATGTCAGCGAGCAAAGGCGCGAGTACGGGTAGTCTGCACGGTCGCCGCTCGCGCGTCGAGAACTGCGCGCAGCGCGGGCTGCTCGGCGGCCAGTTCCAGATACGCTTCGACGGTCGTGTGTCCTTCTATCTCGGCTTGCTCGAGTTTGGCGCGCAAATGATTGTTCCAGCGGTAGAACAGGGCTTGCAGCAGTCCGTCGACCCCGCCGAAGAGCCGGTCGATCCCGGGGAGGCCGGCGAACAGGCCGGGGTCGTTCGGGTCGATCGCTGCCCTGGCGAGCACGGTCTGCACGATAGCAGTGCGCTGATGCTGATCGGTCCAGGTCATGGGCTTCACCTTCCGTGAGCGATGATCCAAACGCTACGGACGCGCGTCACCCGAATCGTCGTGCCGGGGACCCGACTTCTTCTCCTACCCGGGTAGGAGAAGGACACCGTTCGCGGGACGATGACGGGTCGTGGGCACGGCGGCTAGCCTTACCCCATGGAGGTGAGTCACGCCATCCCCGCGAGTATGGCGGGCCGGACGAGCCGCTGGCGGCGGCTCGCCGACCGGCCGCGGGCGGGGATGCGGCGACTGCTCGGTACCTGCCGCGAGCGCATCGAGTCGTTGCCCTACGACTACCCGCCGGCGGTGATCATCGGCGCCGATCTGGCCCTGCTGGTGATCACCGGCGCGGCCGTGATCCAGCGGCATTCCTACTTCCCGAGTCCGCTGCCCCTGGTGGCGATGGCCGCCGCCTTTCTGCCGATTCCGCTGTTCGCGATCTTCGGGGTGAAGCCGCACCCGGTGCTGTTGAAGGGGTCGGCGCTGCTGTCGTGCGCATTGTTCCTGCTGCAGCCGGTCAGCGCCGATTTCGCACCGTTCGTGCTGGTGATCGTCGCCGGTGAGGTGGCCGCGATCGCCTCACGCGGGCTCACCATCGGGTTCGCGCTGCTCGCCATCCTCGAGCTGGTCGCCTTCGACCTCGCAGGCCACGTGCAGTGGGGCGATGCGGGTCAGCGATTGCAGGGGCTGCCGATGTATGTCCTCGGCATCGTGCTCGGCGTGTTCGTGGGGGTGATGCTGCAGTACCAGCGCCGGTTCCTCTATCAGGAGCGCGAGAACCAGGTGATCCGGGCCGGTCAGGCCGCCGATGAGGAACGGCGCCGGATCGCGCGCGAGGTGCACGACGTCATCGCGCACTCGCTGTCGATCACCCTGCTGCACCTGACCGCGGCCCGGCGCGCGCTGCAGACCGACGACGACGTCACCGAGGCGGTGGAGGCGCTCGTCGACGCCGAACGCCTCGGCAGACAGGCGATGGCCGACATCCGCCGCACCGTCGGCATGCTCGACACCAGCCCCGCCGTGCTGGCGCCCGAGCCGAGCGCCGCCGATATCGACGAACTCGTCGGCGACTTCCGGCGCGCCGGGCTCATCGTCGACTACGCCCGCACCGGCGACCTGACCGTCGTCGAGGGCACCGTCGGGCACGCGCTGTACCGGATCGGGCAGGAATCGCTGGCCAATGTCGCCAAGCACTCGCCCGGCAACGCGGCGACGGTGCGGCTCGCTGTCAGCACCGAGGCGGCCACGCTGGTGGTGACCAATCCGCTGCCGCTCGGCCCGCCCCCGCGCCACGACGCCGGCATGGGCTTGCGCGGCATGCGCAAGCGCACCGAACTGCTCGGCGGGTCGATCACCGCGGGCGCCGCCGGCGACGGATGGACCGTGCGGGCGAGGTTCCCGCTCAAATCCTCCGCCTGCTCGACGATCACGGCCATGCTGCCCGGCATGCTCAGAACCAAACCCCAGGAGGACATGTGACGGCCGCCGCGCCGATCGAGAACCCGGTGTCGGTGCTCGTCGTGGACGATCAGGAACTCGTCCGCGGCGGCCTGCGCCGGATCCTGCGCCGCCGCGACGGCTTCACCGTCAGTGAATGCGCGGACGGTGACGAGGTGGTGGCCGCCGTCGCCGCCGACCGTCCCGACGTGGTCCTGATGGACCTGCGGATGAAGCGGGTGGGCGGTATCGATGCGACACGGTTGCTGCGCGCTCGCCCCGACGCTCCGCCGGTCCTCGTCCTCACCACCTTCGACGACGATCAGTTGCTCTCGGGTGCGCTGCGCGCCGGCGCGGCGGGGTTCCTGCTCAAGGACTCGCCCGCCGAGGACCTGATCCGCGCGGTGCGCACGGTGGCCGCGGGCGGCGCCTGGCTCGACCCGTCGGTGACCGGGCGGGTGCTCACCGCCTACCGGACCGTCAAACCGGCCGGGACCCGCACCGACAGCAGGCTCGGCGATCTCACCGCACGCGAGTGCGAAGTGCTCGAATTGATCGGCCGAGGCCGGGTCAACAGCGAGATCGCCGCCGAACTCGGTATCTCGGAAGTCACCGTGAAAAGCCACGTAGGGCATATATTCGGCAAGCTGGACCTGCGTGATCGAGCCGCCGCGATCGTGTTCGCGTTTGACCACGGCGTGGTGGCACCGGGAGAATCCTCCTTCTGACGAGCAGGTCTTCGGGCATGCGAGAAGTGGGAGGCGGACGCTGGTGCAGGCACCTGGGTCACGGACGGGGAGCAGGTTCGGTCCGTACGAGTTGCGGTCGATGCTGGGCAAAGGCGGGATGGGCGAGGTCTACGAGGCCTACGACACCGGCAAGGACCGAGTGGTCGCCCTGAAGTTGCTGGCGGAGGAACTCGCGCAGGACCCGGCCTATCAGGTCCGGTTCCGCCGGGAGTCCCAGGCTGCGGCCAAGCTCGCCGAACCGCATGTCATCCCGATCCACGACTGGGGCGTGATCGACGGGGTGCTGTTCATCGACATGCGCCTGGTCCCCGGCACCGATCTGCGCAACGTACTGCATGCCGGTGGGCCGATGAGCCCCGATCGCGCGGTCGCGGTGGTCGAGCAGATCGCCGCCGCGCTCGACGCCGCACACGCGGGCGGGCTGGTGCATCGCGACGTGAAGCCGGCCAACATCCTGGTGACGCCCGCCGACTTCGCCTACCTCGCCGATTTCGGCATCGCCCACACCGAGGGCGACAGCGCGGTGACCCAGGCAGGCATGGCCATGGGCTCCTACATCTACATGGCGCCGGAACGCTTCGACGTCGGCCCGATCTCGCACCGCGCCGACGTCTACTCGCTGGCCTGTGTCCTGCACGAATGCCTCACCGGCGCCTCGCCGTTCCCCGCGGCCAGCATGAGCGTGCTGATCCGCGCGCACCTCTCGGAGACCCCGCCGCGCCCCAGCGAGATCCTGCCCGGCCTGCCCGCGACCCTCGACGAGGTCATCGCGCGCGGCATGGCCAAGGATCCCGCCGACCGGTACGCGAGCGCGGGTGCGCTCGCGGTGGCGGCCAGGGAAGCACGGGCCGCGGCGATGCAGGGTGGTGCGCCGATGCGGGCGCCCGGGTATCCGCAGCCCGGTGGGCACGGTCCCGCTGGCCCCTTCGGCCCCGCGGGTGCCGGTGCCGGGGCGGCTGGTGCCGTATTCGGTGCCGCAGGCGCGGCGGCCGGAGCTGGTGCGGCATCCGGTTCCGCGGGCGCGGCGTTCGGTCCTGCGACCGGAGCCCGTCAGATGCCATCCGGTCCGGTGCCGGGACGTGACACGCCCGGCGGCTTCGCGACAGGTGCCGCAGCCCAGAATGTGCCGCCAGGCGCGACGACTGGTGGGCGCAGTGTGCCTGGTGGCGCGCCTACTGGTGCCACGACCGGTGGCCGGAATGTTCCTGGTGGAACGCCTGTGGGTGCGCCTGGTGGACGCAACACCCCCGGCGGCGCCTCTGCGGGTGCGACGACCGGTGGCCGCAATGTGCCTAGTGGTGCGCCCGCTGGTGCCACGACGGGCGGCCGCGACGTTCCTGGTGGAGCGCCTGCGGGTGCGACGACCGGTGGCCGTTCTGTTCCTGGTGTGCCCGGGGAGGACGCGGCGGAGCCCGCGCCGACGCCGACCGGTGAGTTCCGTGTCGTCGGTGCGGTGACCGCGACCGGCGGCATCGAGACCTCACGCAGCCAGACGAGCGCGACCGGCGCCCAGCCGACGCTGATCATCCGCCCGCCTGCCGCCGCGCCCGGCCCGGCCGAGACCACCGGTTTCCACCGCGTCCCGGTCGAGGGCACCGGCGAGATCTCCATCCCCGCGGTGATCCAGCCGACCGGCCCCGCCGAGATCCGCGCCGCCGACACCCATTTCACCCCCCTCCCGCCCGCGGACGCCACGGCCGCCCCCGTCGCACCCGAACCCCCGCCGGCCTACACCCCGGACCAGGGCCTCCCGAAGATGCGCCCGTTCCCCGACGCCCACCTCTACGACGGCCCCCACCCCGGCGAAACCTCCGCCCCGGTCCCGACCTCACCTTTCCCCGCACCCACCGGCTTCGCCCCGCCTTCCGACACAGGCAGACAAGCCCCACCGCGCCTCGACGCACCGTCGGGCCCGGTCCCGCAATCCGCCGCCCCCACCCGTCAGTACAGCGGCCCAATCCCGAACCCCGACTCCCGATTCGACTCTCCTGCCGAACGATTCGACGACGATCACGCAAACTCTGGCGCCCGATTCAGCGCTCCGTCAGGGCAGCAGCCGGACGATGACAACCCGGCTGCACGTTTCGCCGCGCCGACCCAGCAGTTCGGCGGCGGAATCCCGGATCACGATTCCCGATTCGGTTCTGCGGCAGACCGATTCGATGACGGTCCCGCGGACCTTTTCGCCCCGCCGACGGGGCAGGCCGGCGGCCGTCCGGCATCGTTCGGCGACCCGCAGCGATTCGACGGTGCGAATCCGGATTCCCGATTCGGTTCTGCGGCAGATCAATTCGATGACGGTCCCGCGGACCTTTTCACCCCGCCGACGGGGCAGCCCAGCGGCCGTCCGGCCCCGACCGGCGACCCGCAAGGCTTCGACGGTGCGAACCCGGATGCCCGATTCGGCTCTCCGGCAGGGAAGTTCGCCGATGAGTCGGCGAGCCCCGTCCCGCGGTTCGCTCCGACGCACAAGTTCGACGCCGACCCCGCCCGGCTGGATAGCCGATCGGGTTCACCGGCAGATCGATTCGACGAGGGTCCCTCCGACCTGTTCGCACCGCCAACCGAGCAGTACGGCGGCACGGTGCCGACCGGCGACCCACAGCGCTTCGACGATGCGAACCGGGGTGCTCGATTCGGTTCTCCGGCAGGGGAGTTCGATGACGAGTCGGCGCACCCGCGGTTCGCTCCGACACAGAAGTTCGACAGCGACGCCGCTGGACCGGACAGCCGATTCGGTGCTCCGGCAGACCGATTCGACGACGGTCCCGCCGACCTGTTCACGCCGCCGACCGAGCAATACAGCGGACGCCCGGCGCCGGCCGACGACCCGCAGCGATTCGCGGCGACGCGGCACTTCGGTGCGCCTGAGGGCGAGTTCGGGCCGCCCACCGAGCAGTACGACCCGGCGGCTGTCGATGCGCAGCGGTCGGCAGCGACACAGCACTTCGGTGGTGAGGGCGAATTCGCGCCTGCGACTGAGCACTACGACCCGGTGGGTATCGATGCCCAGCGGTCGGCGCCGACTCAGCACTACCAGGGCACGCCGCCCGGAGCCGATCGATTCGCCGCGTCGACGGAGCAATACGACGACCTGGATCCGCAACGGGCACAGGCGACTCGGCAGTACCGGGGTGGCGCCGCGCAGTTCCCCGCGCATCAGGCCCCGTCGGACGATCCGGCGCGGGCGGCCGCGACCAGGCAGTACACCGGCCCCGCCCAGGACGCCTATGCGCAGCAGTACGACGATCCGAACAGTGCCTACGGCGACCACGCCTACCGTGACCCGGCCTATGGGGACGACCCGTACGATCCCGGCTACGCCCCGGAACCGTCTTGGCAGCAACAGGATTCGCGTCGCGAGCGCTCGATAGTGCTGCCGGTTCTCGTCGGCGTCCTCGCCGTCGTGGTGCTCGCGATCGGCGGCGCGATCGGCTGGCGCCTGATGTCGGCCGCGGACTCGGCGCAGACCACGAGCGCCGCGCCGAGCTCGGCCGCCCCGATCGGCGGTGCCGGTGGCGCGGTAGCCACCACGGCCCCCCGCGCGACCACCGCGGCCCCGACCACCTCGGCGGGCCCGGTCACTCTGCCCGCCGGCGCGCAACCCTGTGAATCCGGCAGCGCCAGTGGCGCTTTCGGCAAGGCGGCGGTGGGCAGCACGGTCACCAGCTGCGGCTTCGCGGAAGCGGTCCGAGCCGCCTACGCGAGCGGCGGCTCGGGCACCGGCCCCCGGTCGGTGGTGGCGGCGAGCCCGGTCACCGGTCGCACCTACACGATGAACTGCGTGCCGGAGGGCAAGCTCGTCACCTGCACCGGTGGCGAGAACGCGGTGGTGTACGTCTACTGACACGAACCGGCCGCGGCTTCGAACGAGACCGCGGCCGGGACTTCGGTCTCAGCCCGCGGACGCCACCGCCACCACGGTGTCACCCAGCCGGGTGATCGTGGCCGGATCGCTCCACGAGCCGGTGATCGAGACGCCGTCGGCCACCACGTCGGCGCCCGCCTTGCGCAACCGATCCGCCATGTTCTGGTTGACGACCTCACCGGGACCGGCCGTGATCACCGCGACGGGCTTGCCCTCGAGTCCCGACCCGGCATGCGCCAGCCAGGCGATCACATTCCCGGCCAGCGGCGACACCTCCATGCCCTCGTCGGCGAACAGCAGCACACCGTCGGCTTCCAGCGTCGAGCGGCGCAACTGGTTGGCGATCAACGGCCGCCCGTCCTCGGTGTCGAGGTCGGCGCTGTAGGCGGGCAGCGTGTCGAGTTCGGCCAGCGTCACCACGTCGACGTTGTTGCGCACCGCGACCCGCTGCGCCTCGCCCGCCAGTTGCGCCGCCAAGGAACCCTCGTCGGACTCGGCGACCAGTGCGAGGAGATACGACATCGGCGCTACCTCGCCTGCCGGAGGATCTTCTGGGCCGCGGCCTCGATCGCCGCGTCGTCGGCGGCACCGAGATCGATCGCCCCGACCCCGGCGACCCGATCGGCCAGCGCGTGGTTCTTCTCCTTCAACCGCAGCAGGAAATCCTCGGCGACATCGGACTTTCCGGTGCCGTGCCCGAGGACGACGAACGTCTGCGTGCCGATCTCCTCGATCAGCGCGACAGCGAGATCGTCGAAGTACCGCAGATACACCTGATGATCGTCGTGCCCGGTGTGCCGCTCGACCGTGCGCAGATGCCGGGCGACCGGATCATGTTTGCGCACATTGTGTTCGGTGTCGCTGACCCCGGTCGTGTCGGGATCGAAGGGCAGGATCCGGGCGGTCTCGCTGTCCATCGCGACGACGAACAGCGTCCCTGCCACGGTATTTCGTGTATTCGCGTTCACAAGGCTCTCCTCGGCGGTTCAACTCGACGGTGTGGACAGTGACTTTCACGCTCTTCATCAAGGGCTGATCGCTCTCGATACTGAAATCGCCGATCGCGCACAGCACATTCATCTCCGGCATGTACCCGGCCGCACAGCCCGGCGGAATGTCGTAGGGGACAACCTTGTACCGGTGCAGCGAGCGGGTCGACCCGTCGCGGGCGGTGCTGGTGATGTCGACGTCGTCGAACTCCTTCAGCCCCCAGGGCTTGACCTTCGGCGCCGCCTCGCGATCCCCGTTGCCGCTCGGGCCGTTGTCCGGGTCGTACGGGGTGAACGGACCGTCAGCCATGACATGTTCCCTTCGACGAGAGTGCGAAGCCTGTCGGTGCCCGCTTGGGATTCTCTACCGCCGAGGTCACGGAGCGGCGTAGGCCCGGTTCCGGCCCACCGACAGCGTGTCGCGGGAGACCGTTCGAGTCTGCGCCCGCTCGTCCCGCCGCGTCCAAGACCGACTTCCGTGCACCCGACAGGTCCCGCTTATCACGCCGGCTACGGTGCCGAAAATCACCTCCCACCTGCGTCGAGATGGTTTGACGCGCCCCTCGGCGGTCGTGGACGATGGTCCATCGGCCCAGGGGACATCGCCCCGTGACCGACCTTCGGAGGAACCACGTTGCGCACCATGTCGACCCTGGCGCGCCCGCCGATACGACGGTTCGTCACCGACATCGATCACCTGCCCGCCGCCAGGGTGTTCGTCGGCCTGGCGATCCCCGGCCTCGTGCTGATCGCCGCGGGCCGCACCGACCTGCTCATCTACGCGGTGTTCGGTTCCTTCACCGGCATGTACGGCTTCGCCGAGTCGCCACGGCAGCGGTTGATCCACCAGAGCGAGGCCGCGGTGATGCTGGTCGGCGCCGTCGGCGCGGGCATCCTGCTCGCCCGCCTGCACGCCTCGCCCGCCGTGCTGGTCTCGGCGGTGGCCGCCTTCGCCGCGGTCGCCTCGCCGATCACCGACCGGCTCGGGTTGCGGCCGGAGGGCCCGTTCTTCGGGATCTTCGCGTTCGGGGCGATCGCGATGGTGGCCGGTACCCAGCCCGATCCGCTCCTGGCGCTGGTGATCTGCGCGTGCACCGCGGTGCTGTGCGTCGCGGTCGGCTGGTTCGAGTCGACCAGCCGGGAGCGCCGGGCAGGCGCGTGTGTCCTCCGGACGACGATCCCGCCGCATCGGACCGGCCGGGTCTCGTTCGTCCAGGCGGGCCGCTACGCGCTGGCGGTCTCGATCTCCGGCGGCATCGGGCTGCTGCTCGGCGTCGGCCACGCCAACTGGGCGATGGCGGGCGCCGCGGTGCCGCTGGCCGCCGCGACCTCCCGCGACCGGATCACCCGCGGCCTGCACCGGGTCGTCGGCACCTTCATCGGTCTCGCGGTCACCGCGCCGCTGCTGATCCCCGGCCCGAGCCCGGAGATGCTGGCGCTGGCGATCATCGCGCTGCTCTACCCGACCGAGTTGTTCATGGCCCGCCACTACGCGGTCGCGCTCGGGTTCTTCACCCCGCTGATCATGGCCATGACCGAACTGGCCGAGCCGACCGATCCGCTCACCATGCTCACCGACCGCGCGGTCGACACGGTGATCGGTGTCGCGGTGGGCATCGCTGTCGCGCTGCTGATCCGCGAACCGGCCGCAGACTCGGTGCCGACCTTCGAGACGCCGGTATGCGAAGCGTTGCATACTGGCGGCATGGCTGATGACAACCAGTGGTACTACTGCATCAAGCACCATAAGGCCGAGCAGGGCAAGACCTGCTGGTACGGCGACCGGATGGGCCCCTACCCCGACCAGGCCACCGCAGAGCAGGCACTCGAGATCGCTCGGGCACGCAACAAGGCCGCCGACGACGCCGAGGACGACTGACCGCGGGGGCGCATCCTGCTCGAGCACGCGCGCACCGGACGGTGGGCCTGCATCGTGCCGCGACCCTGGGTGTCGACTCTGGGACCCACCGCAAAGTCCGCGTGTTCGACCTGCTCGACCCCGTCGTCACCGCGCACATCGCGCTGGTCACCACGGCCGCCGAACCCGCCTCGGTGCTCACCACCGCGCTCACCGGCACCGCGCGCGATACCGACTTCGCCACCGTCGATCGAATGCGGCTTCGACCCGGCAACCGTTCGGTACTGTGCAAGCCGTCGCGCTGCGGCACCTGCCTGGTGTCGTACGCTTTCGGGACGGTCATTCTCACGACGACGATCAACCTCGTCGCCGGCTTCGCGACCGGTTAGGCGAGGACACGTGATGAGCAGAGTCACCGCTCGGCGCA
>NZ_JBHXMY010000082.1:0-15376 GCF_042720195.1 Nocardia sp. NPDC058497
CAGTTCCAGCTCGGTCGGCAGCGGCGGGGCGGTGGAGACCGGCCAGGCCGAGCAGACCATCAGTTCGATCGCGGCGGTCCGGCCGAAAACCGGATATTTGCTCGCCCAGGTTCCGGCGAGCTCGCGCGCCTTGTCCGGCGTCGGCGGCTGCTGGCTGTCGGTGCAGCGGTTGACGAACTCGCCGTCGGAGTTGATCGCGGCGGTTTCGCGGATGACCAGCATGGCCAGCGGTGCGCGATCACCGCGGTCGGCGGCGGCGAGGATGTCGGCCAGCGCGGTCACCCGGCTCGCCTGGTCACCGCGCGGGCTGGACAGGAATCCGGTGAGCGCGGTCGAGAGGTCGGCGGCCGAGATATCGCCGAGCGCGCCGGTGGTGGCCTTGTTCATCAGCGCGATGACCGCCGCGCGCGGGTCGGGGCCGAGCGCGCAGTTGGCGGCCTTGCAGCGCTGGGCGAAGGCGGTGAGGGCGGCCTCGGCGCCGGTGACGGCGGCTTCGGCCATCGTGGTCGCGTCCGCGCCGACCGGTTCGGGGGCGTCGAGCACGAGCCGGGCCAGGTGGTCGCCGTAGCGGCGGGCGTAACTGAGCGCGACCTTGGCGCCGTTGCCGGTGCCGATCAGGTTGATCTTCTCGACCTGCCACTGCTTGCGCAGCTGCTCGATGTCGTCGGCGGCGTGCGGGGCGTCGAAGGTGCCCTCGTAGGGCTGCAGGAAGTCACGGCAGGCGATGGTCGCGTCCTGGCTGTAGCCGGCGACCGCGCCGACCTGATCGTCGCTGCCCACCCCGAACTGGCCGAGATCGGCCATCACCGCGCGCAGCTGGGCGGGAATGCAGTCGATGGGCTGGGAGGCGCCGATCCCGCGCCGGTCGACGGCGACGATCGGCTGCGCGGCCAGCAACGCGCTGTTCGGGCCGACGGCCAGACCCGCCAGCGTCGAGGCCGACGAGCGGTCGGCGCCGGAGGTGAGCACCAGCGGCGCCGCGTCGGCGGGGGTTTGCGGCAGCCGGGCCCGCAGGGCGCCCGCCCGGAACGTGCCGAGCACGGTGCCCGCGGTGTCGATCGGGGTCGCGAAATCGGCGCACTCCAGAACCAGGCCTGCCGGAGCCGCGCCGAAATCGAGCGAACCCAGGGTCGACGCGGTGCAGTCCTTCCAGGCCAGGTCGGTTTTCGGGACTTCGGCCTTGGCGAGATCCGGCACGGCGGGTTCCGCGGTCTGCCCGCCACCCGACCCGGGACGCTCGACGGCGACGACGGGCCGATCTGACGGTCCGGCCCCACAGCCCGCGAGCATGATCGACAGTGTCGCGGCCGTCGCCGCGGCCCGAGTCCAGCGCATGGGCTACACACTGCCAGGTTCGGCGCCAGGTTTCATCGACGGGCCCACCGGGCCAGCACGGTGCCGTCCTCGGCGAGCACCAGCTGTTTGCGGCTCATCGGGATGTCGAAAGTGCTCGCCGACAGCGAGATTCGCCCGCCCGCCCCGCCGACCAGCATCGGCGCGGTGCTCAGGCACAACTCGTCGACCAGATCCGCCTCGCCCAGCTGCCCGAACAGATGCGGTCCGCCCTCACACAGCACCCGATGAAGGCCGCGCTCGGCGAACACCCGCACCAGCGCGGCCGGCATGATCGCGGCCTCACCGGCCACCACCACCTGCGCGCCCGCCTGCTCGAGCGCGGCGACCTGGTCTATGTCGGCGTGGGCGGTGGTGATGATCAGCGGCGCGACCTCGGCGTCGGTGAAGAACTTCGACGCCGGATCGAGCCGCGCGCTCGCGGTGACCACCGCGATCGGCGGCGGGGTGCCGTCGGCCGATCCGCCGATGCCGTGCTGGAAGTGGGCGCGGCGCCGATCCGGATCCGGATGCGCGCCGCCGTAGTTCTCCGCGCGCACCGTGCCCGCCCCGACGACGATCACCTCGGCCAGCTCACGCAACAACGTGAACACCCGATGGTCGGCGTCGGTACCGAGCCCGGCCGACACCCCGTCCACGGTGAACGCGCCGTCGATACTGTTCACGAAGTTGGCCCGCACCCAGGGTCTGTCCAGGTGCCGGGGATAGGCATAGCACCTGGCCAGTGCGTCGTCGTCGAGGTCTGCGAGCTGGGTCACATTGTGGATACGCTGCATAGGAACCGATGCAACCACGTCCGTACGATTCGTTCATGCAAGAACGCCTCGTCGATCGCCATCCGGAGGTCCCGGCCGACCAGCTCGTCGCGCAGATGGTGCCCCCGCCCATGTTCGACGAGGTCAGCTTCGCCTCCTACATTCCCGACCCCAAGGAACCCAGCCAGGCGGCCGCGGTGCGCAAGGCCGAGGAATTCGCCGGTCAGGTCGCCAAGATCCACAAGGCCGGCTCCAAGAAGAGCCTGTTCGGCAAGAAGAAGGCCGTCACCGGTGCCGGCCTGTACCTCGACGGTGGCTTCGGCGTCGGCAAGACCCACCTGCTCGCCTCGATCTTCCACAGCGCGCCGGCGCCCAAGTCGTTCGGCACCTTCGGTGAGCTGACCAACCTGGTCGGCGCGCTGGGCTTCGTCAACGCCGTCGAGCGCCTCTCCGACAACAGCCTGCTGTGCATCGACGAGTTCGAGCTCGACGATCCGGGCGACACCACCATGGTCTCGCGCCTGCTCACCGAGCTGTCGGCCGCGGGCGTCTCCATCGCGGCCACCTCGAACACCCTGCCCAGCCAGCTCGGCGAGGGTCGTTTCGCCGCACAGGATTTCCTGCGCGAGATCAAGAAGCTCGGCTCCATCTTCGAGCCGGTGCGCGTCGACGGCCCCGACTACCGCCACCGCGACCTGCCGCCCGCCCCCGAGCCGACCTCGCCCGACGTGCTGGCCGAACGGGCCGCCACCACACCGGGTTCCACGCTCGACGACTACGACGCGCTGCTGAAGCACCTGAGCACGCTGCACCCGTCGAAGTACGGCGCGCTCATCAACGGGGTGTCCTCGGTGTTCATCTCCGGCGTGCACCCGGTCACCGACCAGGCCGTTGCCCTGCGCATCGTCGTGCTGGCCGACCGCCTCTACGACGCCAGCATCCCGGTGACCGTCTCCGGCGCCAAGCTCGACGAGATCTTCTCCCAGGAGATGCTCGACGGCGGCTACCGCAAGAAGTACCTGCGCGCGATCTCGCGTCTGCTGGCGCTCTCGCGCTTCGAGGCCGCCGCCGCGTAAACCGAAGACGCCGGGTACGTTCTCCTTCGACGGCTACGTCCGCGACGGCCTCGGCCTGACCGGCACCGAGGTCGCCGCGCTGCGGTCGGCACTGCTCAGCTGAGCCTCACAGCGCCCGCTCGAACACATAGTCGGCGTGCACCTGAGTGCCGACGGTATAGGTTCTCGTGCCGACCCGCACGAATCCGTGCTTGACGTAGAAGTTCTGCGCGCGCTCGTTGACCTGGTTGACGCCCAGCCACACCGCCGCCGCACCCGACTCGCGCGCCGTGGCGACCGCCGCCTCCATCAGCGCACCGGACACGCCGCTGCCGTGATGGCCCGGCAGCACATACATCTTGTTCAACTCGACCACCGCGCCCGCGCTCACCTGGGCCGCGACCTCGGGATCGCTCGGCCTGCCCGCGACGAGCATGGCGTAGCCGACGATCTCGTCGCCCTCGACCGCCTTGAGCACGATCCGGTCCGGGTCCGACAGGTATTCGCCGAACCGTTCGCCCGAGAGCATCTGGTCCAGGAAGATCTCGATGTCGCCCTGGGTGGCCTCCGGGGGACAGGCCAGCGGAAAGGTGGCCGCGGCGACATCGCTGAGCTCCTCGGCATCCCAGAGCCCGGCCCGATCGACGACGACGGAACTGTTGGTCATCTTTCCAGTACAGCACGGGTCGGCCCGCCGGCGGTGGCAGGTTGACCGCGGTGCCGAGTACTCTCCTCGCCATGACGAGCGGTAGCCGCATCGGGATCGTCGGTGCGGGAGTTGCGGGTTTGGCCTGCGCGAAAGTGTTGAGTCGGGCGGGATTCCCGGTCGAGGTGTTCGACCGGGCCCCTGATGTCGGAGGTGTGTGGAGCGCCACCCGTCGCTATCCGGGTCTGCGCGCGCAGAACAGCAAATTCACGTACCACTTCAGTGATCACCCGATGCCGGAGGACTTTCCCCGCTGGCCCGACGGTCAGCAGATCCAGGCCTACCTCGCCGGGTACGTGCACGAGTTCGGCCTGGCCGAGCATCTGCGCCTCGGCACCGAGGTGATCGCCGCCGACCCGGTCGACAGCGGCTGGCTGCTCGAAGTCCGCGACGGCAACGGCGTGCGGCGCACCTCCTGCGATCACCTGATCGTCGCCAACGGCGTGTTCAGCGACCCGGTGATGCCCGCGCTGTCCGGCGTGTCGGCGTTCCGGGCCGCGGGCGGACGGCTGTGCCACGTCTCGGAGTTCCACGACCTCGAACAGGTGCGTGACCGCTCCGTGGTCGTCATCGGCTACGGCAAGTCGGCCACCGATGTCGCCGAGGCGATCAGCCACTTCGCCGACGACACCAGCGTGGTCGCGCGCAGGCTCACCTGGAAGATGCCGCGCACCTTCGGCGCTGGCATGGACTACGAGCGCATGCTGTTGACCCGGATGGGCGAGGCACACTTCCGGTCCAGGGAACCGCGCACGGCCGAACGCCTGCTCGACCGGCTCAGCCTGCGCGAGGCCAATATGGACCTGGTGCAGGAACGGGTGACGCGCAAGCTGCGGCTGCGTGAGCTCGGCCTGCTGCCGGACGGAAAGTTCGAGGACATCGCCACCAGCAGTGCGAGCCTGGCGACCGAGGGTTTCGCCGAGCAGGTCGAGGCGGGCCGGATCACCGTGCACCGCGATACCGACGTCACCGATCTGATCGGCGGGCAGCACGGGCCCGCGGTGCGGCTGTCCGACGGCACACTGAAGCTGGCCGAGATCGTCGTGTGCGCCACCGGATACCGCCAGGAGGTGCCGTTCCTGACCCCGTTCGTCCGGCGCAGCCTCACCGACGAGGTCGGCGACTTCCGGCTCTACCGCAACATCCTGCCGGTGGAGATCCCCAACCTGACCTTCGCGGGCTACAACAACTCGAACGTGAGCACCCTCAACGCCGAAGTAGGCGCGCACTGGATCGCCGGACTGCTCACCGGGAAGTTCGTGCCGCCCATGCCCGAGCAGATGAACTCCGAGATCGACGAGCGGCTGTCCTGGTCGCGGGAACGCACCGACGGCAACCACGCCCACGGCGCGACGGTGACCCCGTTCTCGCTGAGCACGATCGACGAGATGCTCGACGATCTGCGCACGCCGCTGCCGTTGACCAGCAGGCTGGCGCAGTGGGTGCGGCCCGTGCGTCCCGCGTCCTACCGCCGGGTCCTGCGCGATCGCCCGCTGGCCGTCCCCTCGGCGCCCGCGCCGATTGCCGAGGGGTAGCCGACACGCCGGATCGCCGTCGCCGCGACACTTGGCGGCGATCATCGCGTTGGTGATAATCCTGGCGTGGATGCGCTGGATCTGAACCTGCTGCTCGCCCTGGACGCGCTGCTCGACACCAACAGCGTGACCGAGGCGGCCCGGCGTCTACACACGTCCACCTCGGCGATGAGCCGCACCCTCACCCGGTTGCGTGCCGTGCTGGGCGACCCGCTGCTCGTGCGCTCCGGCAGGCAGCTGGTGCCGACACCACGCGCACTGGAGTTGCGCCACGATGTCGCGGGCTTGGTCGATCAGGCGCGGTTGCTACTGACCACCCGCGACGGGAACGGGGCAGGCCGGCATCGGGATTTCGTTGTCCGCGTGGCCGATTCGGTGGTCGCGCGGCTGACCGGTCCGCTGCTGGCCGCGGTCCGTGCCCAGCTGCCCGGCGTGACGGTGCGCCTGCTGGCGGCCGACGCGGGCGACGCCGCGGTCGCCCTGCGGGACGGGCGCGTCGACGTCGAGGTCGGCATGATCGGCCAGACCGATCCGGAAACCGTCGTCAAGCGCCTGTTCGCCGACCGCTGGGTCGGCGTCGCCGCCGCGGGCCACCCGTTCGGCGCCGACCGGCCCACCGTCGCCGCTTACGCCTCCGCCCAGCACCTGGAAGTCTCGGCCACCGGCCGGACCCACAGCCCCATCGACGACCGGCTGGCGCTGCACGGCCGCACCCGGCGCGTGCTCGCCACGGTGCCCGACCTGGCCACCGCCCTGTTCACCGTCGGCTCGACCGAACTCGTCTGTCCCGTACCGGAACTCCTGTCCCGGCCCGCCCGCACCGCCCTCGGCCTGACCATGTTCGAAATCCCCCTCCCACTGCCGGCCCCCGTCGTCGCGATGGCCTGGCACCCGCGCAACACCGCCGACGCGGGCCACCGCGCCCTGCGCGACCTCATCGGCGCCGTCCTGCACGACACACCGAAACCCGGCCCGGTGCCCGTAGCGGCACCCGCCTAACCGGCCTCCGTCGTCGGCGGACCGAAGACGTCCCGCCGCCCCGGCGGCAACCCGGCCGACCGCTTCAATTCGTCGAGCATCGCCTGCAACTTGTCGACATGTGCCCGCTCGATATCGAACGCCCGGAAAGTCCCGGTCACCGTGATCCCCGCGGCATCGGTCGCGGTCGGCGGAGCCGGATCGGCGACCACTCGATCGAGCGGACTCGTCACCGGCGCACCATCCCCCGCGCTCGCTGGGAAATCGGACGGCACACCGTGGTTCACCGTGGGATCGAAGGACCCTGGCCCGCGACCGTTGGCGGAACCATGCGGGCTCGTCGATCCGCCGAAGTCGGTGCGCGCACTGTGAGTGAGCTCGCCGCGGCCGTTGGTGGAAGGGCCGAGGTTCGGCGGCGTGCCGAAGTCGGTGGGCGCGCTGTGGGTGAGCTCGCCGGGTCCGTGGCCGTTCGTGGAAGTGCCGCGGTTCGGCGATGTGCCGAAATCAGCGGGCGTGTTGGGAGAACCCGCAGGGTCGAGGTCCGCAGGACGCCGGACATTGGCGGTCGCGTCGAATCCGCCGTGGTTGGACGAGAGGACGACATCGGCCGGTCCGTCGAGATCGGTACGTGTGCCGTGCGTGGGTGCGGGATCCAGGGCAGGCCCGCGGCCGTTGGTGGAAGCGTTGACACCGGCGGGCGTGCCGAGGTCGGGGGAGTTGCCGTGGGGGAGAGCGGGATCGGAGCCCGGGGACGGGGCGCCGGAACCACCGGTGCCGGTCTCGGCGTGGCTCTTGGGCGCGGATAGGCGGGCCGGCGGGCCTGCGGGGGTGGGCGCTCCGTCGCCGGACGGGGTGGTGGTGAGGCGCTCGCGCGGAGTGAAGTCGTCGAAGATCGACTCGGTGCGGTGCGGGGCGTCACCGCCGGTGAATCCGTTGCGGGCGTGCCCGTTCCGGCTCGGGGCTGGCAGGGTCGCGTCTTCGTCGGTGAAGGTCCAGTGGATGCCGTTGGCGGTGGATCCCGAGGTGGGGGTCGGTGTCGCGGTGACCGGCGCACCGAATCCGTTGACCGGGTAACCGTTCGTCACGGGCTCGGTGCGGTCGCCTGCGGTGAGACCGGCCGACCGCGGGTCACTCACTGCCCGGGTGGTTTCGCGCCCGGTGGCGTCGATGCCGGTGCCGGACAGAGCATCCGGCGATGCGGGCCGCACTCGGGCATCCTCGACCGGCGCAGCCGTGCCCTCGGCGGGCTTGCCCACCGGACGTGCCCGCTCGACCCCGACGCGGTGTCCGACGTCGGCCCGACCCTCCGGTATCGCATTCATGGCAGCGGTATTCGCCTGATCGGCGGTGATGCCGGACAGTGACACGTCACCACCACGCACGACGTCGCCGACCTCCGCGCTGCCCGGAAGCGAGGACGATCCGAGCGTCGCCGAATCGTCGGACTGCGTTCCCGAGGACGTGCCGTCACGCCCGAGCGCAGAGATCGATCCGGCACGTTCACCGGAGTCGGCATCCCGCCCCGCACCGGCCGTCCAGCCATCCCGGCCGGACCCATTGCTCGACAACCGCTGTGTGACTTGCCATTCGAGAGCCTGGATCACACTGTCATCCGAGCGCGCCGCACCCTGACGTCCGCGCGCCGCCCCCGACTGCGCGGCAACGCTGCCGGGCACGGTGATCTCGGCATCGTCGGATCCCCGTCCATCAGCCGCCGGATCACTCGGTGCCACTCCGATGCCGTTCCCCGACATCGAATTCGACGTACCGCCTGCCGCGGTGGAAACAGGCGCGGATCCCGCGCCGTCGGAGGAGAGTCGCACGCCGGTGCCGAGACGTTGTAGGCCATGGTCGGCCGGTGTCGAGGTGTCACTGTCTGCGGCCGACTCGACACCGATGCCTGTGGACCCCGGCGCAGTGCCATCTGCTGCAGCACGTTGACGCGCGGCGCCGACGAAGCCGGACTCCGCCGCCGACAGGCTGCCATGGTGCGCGGCCGCGAGTGGGTCGGCGTCTGCCTGCATCGTGCCGATGGCCGCGGGCACGCCGGTAGAGGCCGGTACGCCGGCAGTCGATGACGCCGGGACGTGGGTGACGCTCGACGAAGAGGCGCCGAACGGGCTCGATCCGTGACCGATGGGCTGCCCGTTCCGGGTGTGCCCGGATTCTGCGGGGTCTGCTCCGCCGGCCACGGCCGACTGTGTGCCGCCGTCCTGTGCGGGCACCGCATTGCGGACGGGGGGAGACGCCGCGTCGCAGACCTGTGCCGACGGTTCGTTCCACGGCCGCGCCTCGAGCAGCTCAGCGCCGTCGATCGCCGTAACGCCATTCACTGTTCCTGCGTCGTTCACCGCCTGCGTATTGCGCAGGGGCGCCGCACCGTTCGGCACCTGGGCGCCGTTCGGCGCTGCGCCGTTCCGTGTGGGGCGGTCTGTTGCCCGTGCACCGTTCACGGCAGTGTCCGCCGACCGTGCTCCATTCAGCCGCTGAGCGCGGTCGACCGGCTGCACGCCGGTCACCATGCTGTCCGTGACCGGCGACCCCGGAGCACCCTCGGACCCCAGCAGTGCCGCGACCCCCGCGACCTCACCGGCCGACTCGAACGCGGCCGAGGACCGGGGAACTGGGGCGACGGTGATCGGCCAGGTCGGATCACCGAGGTGATCGGTACGGGAGTGGCGCCGTTCCAGCGGGGGCCGCCCGGCGTCGACGGCGCGGGCAGACTCGGCCGCCCCGCCTTCCGGCGCTCCCTCGTCCAGATCGGCGGCCGCGCGCTCGGCGGCTTCCGCGGCCTCGCGGACTTCCCGGCGGCTGCGCCCTGCCCGCGGCGGCGCCTGCTCGGATTCTCCGCCGTCGAGCGCGTCCAACCGGGAACTCAGTCGCGAAATGTCCTGTGACGCATGGAATGCCCAGGATTCGAGCCTGCGGATCCTGGTCTGGTCGGGAAGGTCCTCGTCGGCGGGGAAGGGCGGAACTTCCTGCTGCACCCGGGCGGCGACGATATCGAGCTTGTCACTGACTTCACGCAGCGCCGCGGCGATACTCGCCAGCATCGACCCGATAGATTCGTCGTGCTCAGCGTGGTTCATGCACACCCTACTTCCCGTGCTCGGCGAGCGTGCCCGCCCCGGCCGCAGCGATCATATCCACCGGGGGCCCCGATCGCGTCCCCGCGATGTCCCGGTGACCGGATCGGCGACGCGCCGAACTGATCGGTAATCAGGATGAAACGGACGGGCAACAGGCCGGGTCTGTGTATCGAAATGATCAAGATCTCGGCGACGTTCTGCGACGTTGGCACAATGAAATAGCTTGATATACAAGCAGAGTTGCTGGTGTGATCTCAATCACCGGACGGTGACGCACCCGAGCGCGGGTCAAGGGGGCTGGCGGTGTGTCGGCGGCTGCGTCAACCTGGAAGCCACGGCGTGGGCGCGGGCACACGTCAGGGTGCCCGGTGAGGGAGTGATGGTGTGAGGACGAAGCGGCGAAGTGACACCCAGGTGGTGTGCGGACGACGGGCGCTGCTCGACGAACTCGGCATCTCGGAGGGCACCCGGCGCGCGGCACCCGAACGAACCGGGTACGGCTGTGGTTGCCCCGAATGCGTGGCGACGCAGTGGAATACCCAGCGACTCGAACACTGGATCTGCGGCAGGCTGACGGCGGCGGGCGCCGACGAGGCCGAGGTGGACGCCAGGATCGGCGACATCCCCGTCGACATCTACTGGCGGCGCGGCGACCGCCGCTGCGTCGTCGAGGTGCACAGCGGTCCGCTCGACATCACCGCGGCCAGGGCGCACCGGAAACGGCTGCAGGCCGCCGGAATCGATGACGTGCTGTGGGTGTGCCCGCAGGGCTACTGGGTGCCGCTGGTCCCCGCGGTCGGCATCGCCGACTTCGCGCCCGCGGCCGCCGACTACCGGATCGACCATGGCATCCTCGCCGCGGGCGAGACCGGTTTCGCCGCGCCGACGCGGGCGAGCTGGGAATTGCGTGACTTCCTCGACGGCTGGGTAACCGGCGAGATGCAGTGGGGTCATGCGGATCTGACGACAGGAGGGTGGGCCGAGGTGGGCACCTGGGAACGGCATACCGCGGCGCAGGCCGCCATGATCGAGCATCAGCGCAGGGAGCTGCGTGACCAGCGGGTCGAGCTGGCGGTGTCGCGCCAGACCGTGCGGGACAAACAGAAGCTGGTCACCCGTCTGCACCACCGGATCGACCGGGCGGGCGTGCACGCCGACGCCGGGGCCATCACCCTGGCCGGGGTGCGCAGCGAACTCGTCGCGCAGCAGCGGATCGCGATGGGCTTGCGCGCGACTATCGGGCGGATGGATCGCACGATCAATCAGTGGCAGTGGCTCACCTGCTGCGCGATGCTGCTGGTGATCACGGTGATGGCGGGCGCCCTGGTGACGCGCTGAGCCGCAGCGGCGTGCGGTCCCACCGCCAGTCGTTGCGCAGCACGAGCCCGGCCAGGTCGAGTAGTTCCAGGCCGGTCTCGGCGCGCACGGCTGCCAGCGCGTGCCGGTCGTAGGGTTCTCGCGCCAGATCGGCGGCGATGCGAGCCTCGATCGCCGGGTCGATCGTCCGCGCGCGCAGCCGGGCAGGGTCGAGGGCGCTTCCGGTCCAGGTCAGCCGGCCCCAGCCGTGCTCGTCGGCGTAGGCGCGGGCCAGTTCGCTCTGGATTCTGGTGTGGTGGAAGGCGATCCGGCCCAGCGGGACGACGTCGACGAGCACGATCCGGCCGTCGGTGAGCTGGGCGGCGACCGTCGGATAGTGCACGTGGTCCTCGCCGGCGAAGCGGTAGGTGAGCGCGGTCGGCTCCTCCTGGAACGCGGTCACCAGCGGGTCGGCGTCGAGGGTCCGCAGCAGGCGCGCCGCCAGGGCGGAGTCGTAGGCGACGTCGCGTCCGACGGTGGCGAGGTAGAACCGGCCGCGTCCGTCGTCGTCACCGTCGGCGACGCGGGCCGAGGCGGTCGGCAGGGGAGCGGCGGCGCCGGTGGACCACTCGACGTCGTCGAGCAGCGGCCCCAGCTCGCCGGTCTCGTCGAGCGGCTGCAGTTTGGCCAGGATGCTGGCGGTCTTCTTCTGCCAGCCCAGGATTCGCTGCATCACGTACCCGGCGACGCGCTTGGCATCGGCCTGGTCGTGCCCGGCCAGGCGCAGCTTCAGATACGACCATTCCATCGCCACCAGATCGGTGTCGGTGGCGTAGGTCTCGGCGAGCAGTTCCCGCATCAGGCGCAGATCGCCCGCGTCGCGCGGGTACCGATGGCCGAACACCTCGGCGCAGCGGTGTCCCGAGCGGGCCGCTTCCCGCACGATCTGCCCGATCGCCTTGGCGTAGAGCTGCCGGACCCGGTCGCGGGCGAGGTCGTAACGCGCGCCGATGCGGGTGAGGGTTTCCGGGCGCTGCCCGCCGATGCCGAGGCGCAGGGCGACGATCCGCGCGTCCCTGGCGGCGCGCTCGGCGTGCTCGGTGAGCAGTTCGGCGACCAGCTCGTCGAGTTCCTCGAGCTCGAAGCAGACATCGGCGGCGATGTCGTGGTCGAGTTCCCGCCCGCTCCCGGCACTCAACTGGGCAACCTCCCGCTCGGCTCGCTGTGTCGGGTCAGCGTAGCGGGGGCCACCGACAGCGCCCGGTTACAGCGTGGTGATGTATTCGCCGTAGAACAGGCACAGCCCGATCGCCGACGCGATGCCGCCCAGCATCCAGAACCGGATGATCACCGCCGTCTCCGGCCAGTTGTTCAGTTCGAAGTGATGATGGAACGGCGCCATCCGGAACAGTCGCGTGTGGGTGGTGCGGAAGACGACGATCTGCAGCAGCACCGACATGATCTCCGCGACGAACAGCGCGCCGAGCACCACTGCGAGCAGTTCGGTGCGGCTGGTGATCGACAGCCCCGCCACCAGACCGCCCAGCCCGAGCGAGCCGGTGTCGCCCATGAAGATCTTCGCGGGCGCCGCGTTCCACCACAGGAACCCGATGCACGCGCCCGCCGCCGCCGCGCTGACCACCGCCAGGTCGAGGGGGTCGCGCACGGTGTAGCAACCGCGGCCGGGGCTGAGCTCGCACGAGTTCTCGAACTGCCACAGCGTGATCACCACGTACGCGCCGAGGGTCAGGCTCATCGATCCCGCGGCCAGCCCATCGAGCCCGTCGGTGATGTTGACCGCGTTCGACCACGCCACCACCAGCAGGCAGATGAACGCGATGAAGATCAGCGAGCCGAAGGCGATGGTGTTGATGTCGCGGACATAGGAGAGGTTGTTCCCGGCCGGGGTCAGCCCGGTGGCGCCGGGAAACCGCAGCGCCAGCACCGCGAACACGACCGCGGCACCGATCTGCCCGAGATACTTCCCCGCCGCGGTCAACCCGAGATTGCGGTGTTTGCGGAGCTTGATCGAGTCGTCGAGGAAGCCGACCATCCCCAGCGCCGAGGCCAGCAGCAGCACCAGTACGCCGGAGGCGCTGGGTCCCGGTGCGTCCCACAGCAATCCGATCAGATGCGACCCGAGGAACCCGGCCCACACGCCCGCCCCGATCGCCAGCCCACCCATCGTGGGTGTCCCGCGTTTGGTGTGGTGACTGGCAGGCCCGTCGATCCGGATCTCCTGCCCGAACCCGCGCCGCGCGAACACCCGGATCAACACGGGCGTGAGGGTGATGGTGACGAACAGGGAGATCCCCGCCGACAACAGGATCTGCCTCAACTGCTCACCCTCCAAACCGCCGGTCCACGCCACCACTGCAGGCCCGGCGACGCCGAGTGCCGATCCTAGGGGAGCGTCGACGGAATCCGGGCCGTGAGTGACCTGGGTTACATCGGCGCCCACCGCATGGCCCGGCGGGAAACGCCGTGACAGACACCGAGCCGCAACCTGTCGGCAGCTTCCCTCCGGCTACCCGTGCGCGCACAATGGACAGACAGCCCAACCCGTTCGGCCGAGCTGTCTTCGACAGTGAAGGCGTTTGTGCGGCAATCCGATGACTGGCTCTCGATTGCGAACGGAGAGGAGTGTGCGATGTCCGTTGCCGGTAATAGCCGAACACCGACGGTGCTGATCCTGGGGGCCGGCTTCGGCGGGCTGGAGCTGGCCGCTTGCCTTTCCGAGTCGCTGCCCGGCGAGGTCCGCGTGGTGCTCGTCGACCGTGCGGACGGGTTTACCCTCGGTTTCGCGAAACTGGACATTCTGTTCCGTGAGCGGGCGCCGGAGTCCCTCCTCGTCCGCTACGCCGATCTCGCCCTTCCCGGCGTCGAGTTCCGGCAGGAACAGGTCACCTCGATCGACCCGCAGACCCGTCACGTAGTCACCGACACCGCTGAATACGACCCGGATATTCTCGTCGTCGCCTTGGGTGCTGAGTACGACCCCGCGGCCACCCCCGGGTTCGTCGAGGATGGCTACGAGTACTACTCGATCGAGGGAGCGTGCCGCCTCCGTGATCGGCTGGCCCAGTTCGACGGCGGGACCGTCCTGATCTCGGTGCTGAGCGTGCCGTTCAAGTGCCCGCCCGCCCCTTACGAGGGTGCGATGCTGCTGCACGAGTCGCTGACCCGGCGCGGCATCCGCGACCGAACGCGCATTCACATGATCACCCCGATGGACTCACCGATCCCCGTTTCCGCGGACACCTCCGCCGCACTCGTCGAGGCTCTGGCCCTGCGTGGAATCGACTACTCTCCGGGGCGGCGAGTCCACGCCCTCGACCCGGAGAATCACGTCGCGGCCACCCGCGCCGGAGACCTGCCGTACGACCTGTTCATCGGCATTCCGACCCACCGCGTCCCCCCGGTGGTCGAGGCATCAGGGCTGACCGTCGACGGCGTCGACGGCTGGATCCACGTCGACCCGCGGACGCTGGCCACGCCGTATCCCGGCGTCTACGCGATCGGTGACTGCGCGGATGCGCCGGTTCCCCGCGCCGGTGTCTTCGCCGAGGACGCCGCCCGCACGGCCGCGGCGCACATCGCCGCGCAACTGCGGGGGATGCCAACGCCCGGAAAGTATCTCGGCCAGGGCACATGCCACATCGAGTTCGGGGACGGCCTCGTCGGGAAGGTCGACGCCGACTTCCTGTCGGGGCCGACGCCGATCGCGCCGTTCGAGCCACCCTCGGCGGAACTCGCGATCGAGAAAGCCGAATTCGCCGCTGAGCGGCTTCGGCGCTGGTTCAACCGGTGAACGCCCGCCGCCTGGCAGGGTCCACCGGGAAACGCAAGAAGGCCCCCGGGGGAACCCGGGCCGTGCGGGGGTGGGCGATAATGGGGTTGTAACAATTTCCGCTTGCGTGTGGGGGTATCGCGCTCCCGCTGAGCTAATCGCGCGAGGTGGAGACGGGAATCGAACCCGTGTGCACGGCTTTGCAGGCCGTTGCCTCACCACTCGGCCACTCCACCGCGCAAAGAAGGATGGCGTATTGCTTAGTGCCGAACCTACCTCTCGAGCGGATGACGGGATTTGAACCCGCGACCCTCACCTTGGCAAGGTGATGCGCTACCACTGCGCTACATCCGCATTCGCACTTCCGGAGTCAGTCGGCCTGGCGGCTTGGCTGCTCTCCGTGGTGCGAGGAAAACATTAGCCGACTGTCGGCGCAGACTACAAATCGGCTGGTAGATGGGCCTAAATGTGAATTACAGACGTGTTGTTCGGGTGGTGGATGGGGGAGTTGTGGGCGTCGGATGGGCCTCTCGGGTAGTCCGCGCCGGCAGCGGCCGAAGGGCCGGTTCGGTACGGGTGGTGTCACGGCACTGCATGAAACAACGTAGATATGCGCATTAAAACATGTATGCGCCATCGGACCCGGCTGAGCCGTACGCGCACGCGGCGGCCCACAGAACAGCCAAGAAGCCCGAAGCCTCCCGTTCACAAGGCGATTTGGCGTCACCCGGGTCCACCGTGCTAATGTTCCATCTCGTTCGAGAGGCTCTCCGAAGCCCCTCGGCACAGTGTTCGGTCCCATAGCTCAGCGGGAGAGCT
>NZ_JBHXMY010000083.1:0-15289 GCF_042720195.1 Nocardia sp. NPDC058497
TGCCCTACGAGGACAAGGCGCCGTGGAAGAGCGAGTACGACCGTGAGGTCGCGGCCTGGAGCCGGATGACCGGCACCATCTCGCTGGGCGCCAGCATCGCCACCCTGGTCGGTGGCCTCGGCGGTGCTGCGGTCGGCTGTGTGCTCGGTGGCGCGGCGGGCATCGCTCTCACCGGCCCGATCTCGCTGATGCTCGGCGCACCGATCGGTGCCGTCGGTGGTTGCATCGCGGGCGCCCTGGCGATCGGCTCGCTCGGCACCATCGGCGGACAGCTGTTTATCACCGCGCCGGTCGCCATCATGGCGGCGGTGCAGTACTTCACCACCATCAACTCCCCGATGCCGAACAACCCCGCACCCGCCAAGTAGGCCGCACACCGAGAACTCTCGTGGAGGGGACGACTCGACGAGATGACGAATCCCGCCCGATCCTCATCGGGCGGGATTTCGCCGTGTCCGAACAGTTCGTCAGTGCGCGTCGGCGTCGACGGTAGGTGCCTTCTCGTTCGGTGCCGGGATATGGCGCAGCAGGACCATCACCAGGGCGGCCGCGACGGCGGTGAGGCCGATGGCGACGAACGAATTCACCTGGAGCGCATGGGTGTACGCCTGACGGGCGATCGTGCTGAGTTCGGCGCCCAGTGCTTCGGGCAGTGCGGCCGCGACGTGCAGCGCGCCGGCGAGGGTGTCTTCGGCGGCGTGTGACACTTCCGCGGGGAGGTCGTCGGGCAGGGCCTCGGCCATGCGGCCGCGGTAGACGGCGGTGCCGATGCTGCCGATCACGGCGACGCCGAGGGCGGCCGAGAGTTCCTGGCCGGTTTCGGAGATCGCCGAGGCCGCACCGGCTCTGGCCGGGTCGACCGCGCCCACGATCAGATCGAGGCCAAGGACGAACATCGGGCTGAGGCCGAGGGAGAAGACCACCATGCCGGTGACGATCAGGGCCAGGTCGTCGGCGCCGGAGAGCTGGGTGAAGATCGCATAGCCCGCCATGGCGATCACCAGGCCGACCGCCATCAGATACGCGGGGCGCACCCGGGGCGCGAGGGCGCTCACGACACCGGCGGCCACGACCATCGCCGCGGCCTGCGGCACGGTCCACAGTCCGGCTTCGAACGCCGACAGGCCGAGCACCAGCTGCAGATACTGGGCCAGCAGCAGGAAAAGCCCGCCCATCGCGAGCATGGCGACCATCAGCGCGACCAGCGATCCACTGAACCGCACATTGCCGAACAGCCGCAGGTCGATCAGCGGATCGGTGAGCCGCTGCTGGCGCAGCACGAACACCGTGCCGAGCACGAAACCGGCCACCAGCACGGCGACGGCATCGATCGCCCAGCCGTCCTTGGCCAGCTCCTTGATGCCGTAGATGACGGCCATCACCGACAGCAGCGACAGCAGCGCGCTGAGAATATCGAGCTTGCCAGGGTTCGGGTCCTTGTATTCAGGCAGCAGAATCGGACCGCTCGCCAGCAGCAGCACCATCGCGGGCACCGCGACCAGGAACACCGAGCCCCACCAGAAGTTCTCCAGCATCGCGCCGCCGACCAGCGGACCGATCACCATGCCGATCATGAAGCTGGTCATCCACACGCTGATCGCGGTGGTGCGCTGGCGGTCGTCGTGGAACATATTGCGGATGAGCGCCAGCGTAGACGGCATCAGCG
Source organism: Nocardia sp. NPDC058497 (assembly GCF_042720195.1). Lineage (NCBI taxonomy): Bacteria > Bacillati > Actinomycetota > Actinomycetes > Mycobacteriales > Nocardiaceae > Nocardia > Nocardia sp. NPDC058497. The sequence goes on from NZ_JBHXMY010000083.1 coordinate 1,667, forward strand.
TCGCGCCCGCGATGCCGAGCAGCGCGCGGGTGCCGATCAGCATGCTCGCGCTGGTGGAGTACGCGGCGACGATCGAGGCGACGCCGAAGGCGAGCGCGCCGATCATCAGCAGCTTGCGCCTGCCGATCCGGTCGCCGAGGGTGCCCATGGTGATGAGGAATCCGGCGACCAGGAAGCCGTAGATGTCCAGGATCCACAGCAACTGTGAGCTGCTCGGCCGCAGTGCCTCGCTGATGTGCGGAATCGCCAGGTAGAGGACGCTGAGGTCCATCGAGATCAGCAGGGTCGGCAGGGCGAGCACCGCCAGCCCGATCCATTCCTTGAGCCCGGCCGTCCCGGTAGCCTCGCCGGTGGCCTGGTCGCTCTGTGTGGACATCACGGTACCGACGTTACCGACGGATCGGCGGCACGTGCCAGGCATTTTTCGGCGTCGCGGCCGGTGTGTCGGCGCAGAAGTCATTGGACATTGCCGGGCCGGTCCCACGAGGATGGCGCGGTGTCCACACGTAATGAACAGCTCAGGCTCGTCGATTCGCCGCGTCAGCCGGAGGATCCGGGTGAGCGGTTTCCGTGGTCGGCGGCCATCGACTCCACCTATTCCACCCGCGACGCCATCGACGCGCTCGCGCTCGCGCCGTTCCTGCGCGGCGACCAGTCCTTCGCCCGCCAGGCCCACCTGGACCGGGTGCGACCCGACGCGCCGCTGCGGCCCGCCGATTCGCGGATCGTACGCTCGGTCGCCGACGACGACAGCAGCGCGCTGCTCGCCGAGGGCGAGGGCTGGTCGCTGCGAGCGGTGCGCTGGGCGGGCGGTTCGGCCACCGTCGAGGTGACCGCCGTCAGCGACGAACTCGCCGTCGACGTGCTGGCCAGGGCAACGGCCGAAGCCGTGCAGCCGCCGGGCGCCGGCTCCACCGTGGAGATGGGGTTCTGGCACATGGATGTCCGGCGGCCGCTGCGCAGGCGCCGCCAGATCAGCGCGCCGGCGTGGTCGGAGATCCGCGGCAACTACGCCGCGGCGGTGTCGGCGAGCATGGATCGGCTGATGGCGCTCGAGGTCGCCGAGATCAGGGGCAGGCTGGTGCTGTTGCACGGCGAGCCCGGTACAGGCAAGACCACCGCGCTGCGTGCGCTGGCGCGGGCGTGGTCGTCGTGGTGTCAGGTCGACTGCGTCGTCGATCCGGAGGAACTGTTCAGCAATCCCGGCTATCTCATGGAGGTGGCCGCGGGCGCCGACGGTGACGACGGCAGCCGCTGGCGCCTGCTGGTGCTCGAGGACTGCGACGAACTCATCCGTGGTGAGGCGAAAGAGGCTGCGGGACAGAAGCTCTCGCGCCTGCTCAATCTCACCGACGGCATGCTCGGCCAGGGCCGCAATGTGCTGATCGCGGTCACCACCAACGAGGATCTGTCCCGGCTGCACCCCGCCGTGGTTCGCCCCGGCCGCTGCCTGGCCCAGATCGAGGGCGGCCGGTTGTCGGCGCCAGAGGCGCGGGACTGGCTGGCCGCGCAGGACTGCCCGCCGGGCGAGTCGATCGGCAGGGAGGGCGCGACCCTCGCCGAGCTGGTCGCGCGCCGCGACGGTGAGATCCAGATCCAGTCGGTCACCCAGGACGCGACCGAGGTCGGCATGTATCTGTGATCACGCCGGGATATGCGCCTTGACCAGCTCGGTGAGGTGACGGCCGACGCGGTCCAGCGGCTCGGTGCTGTGCTTGGCGAGCGACATTACCACCGCGCCCTCGATCGTGGCGATGACCGTCGTCGCCAGGGAACGGGCGGTGTCGGGCGCGATGTTCTCCGCGCGCAGCAGCGTCTCCAGCGCCCGCTCCCAGTCGTCGAACGCCTCGCCCGCGGCGTCGGCGGCCGCGGGCGACTCCGAGCGCCCGAGAGCGGCGGCCACGACCGGGCAGCCGTCGAGGAAATCGCTGGACTTGACGACCTGTTTCCACGCGTCGGCGAAGGTGGCGATGGTCTCCTCCGGTTTGGCGGTCTTGCTGAAGGTCTCGATCAGCGTCGTCATCGCCCGGCCCGCGACCCGGGTGGCCTCGGTGATCAGCTCGGACTTGCCGCCGGGAAAGTTCAGGTAGATCGTCCGGCGGGAGAGCCCGCTGTGGTCGAGCAGCTGCGCGACGCCGGTCCCGGTCACGCCGTTGCGGCGCACCAGGTCGATCGCGCTCTGCACGAGTCCGTCGCGTGCTGCCATCGGCGTCCTTTCGGTCGGTCCGATTGAAGTATACCGATCGGTGTACTACCGTCGGGTAAGTACACCGATCGGTGTACTCGACGCGATCCGCGGAGGAGCCGACCGATGACAGCCCTGAGCGATCAGCTCGCCCTGCCCTGCGGCCAAGTGCTGCCCAACCGGCTGATGAAGGCCGCGCTGAGCGAGGGTCTCGGCACCGCGTGCGGCGCGCCGGACGAACGCTTGGAGCGGCTCTACCGTCGCTGGGGCACCGGCGGTTTCGGCCTGGTGGTCACCGGCAATGTGATGGTCGACCACGACCATCTCGGCGAGCCGGGCAATGTCGTCATCGCCGACGAACGCCACCTCGACGACCTGTCCAGCTGGGCGCGCACCGCCAAGTCCGGCGGCGCCCGGCTCTGGATGCAGATCAATCACCCTGGCAGACAGGCGAATCCGCTCGCGACCCGGTCCCAGCCGGTGGCGCCGTCGGCGATCGGCCTCGGCCTGCCCGGCATCCCGGCGCCGCGCGCGCTCATCGACGCCGAGATCGTCGACATCGTGCACCGCTTCGCCACCACCGCGCGGATCGCGGAGCGCGCGGGCTTCGACGGCGTGCAGATCCACGGCGCGCACGGCTACCTCGTCTCCCAGTTCCTCTCGCCGCTGGCCAATCAGCGCGACGACCGCTGGGGCGGCGATCCGGACCGGCGGGCGCGCTTCGTGCTCGAGGTGGTGCGCGCCATCAGGGCCGAGGTGTCGGCGTCGTTCGCCGTCGCGATCAAGCTCAACTCCGCGGACTTCCAGCGCGGTGGCTTCACCGAGGACGAGTCGCGCGCGGTGGTGCGGCGGCTCGCCGCCGAGCGGCTCGATCTGATCGAGATCAGCGGCGGCAGTTACGAATCGCCCGCGATGATGGGCAGGCCGGTGGCTCGCTCGGCGAGTACGGTCGCGCGCGAGGCGTACTTCCTCGAGTACGCCCAGTCGGTGCGGGCAGCCGCCGGGTCGGTGCCGCTGGCCGTCACCGGCGGGTTCCGGTCGCGCGTGGCCATGGTCGACGCGGTCGAGACGGGGGAGTGCGATGTGGTCGGCCTCGGCCGTCCCAGCGCCGTCGCCCCCGGCGCGGCCGGTGACATCCTGCACCGGCGTACCGAGCGGCTGCATTCGCCCAGCATCTCGCTCGGCCTGCCCGCGCGGGTGTCGACGCTGCCCAATGTCAAGAGCCTCGAGGGCGCGCTCGACCTGCAATGGCACACCGATCAGCTGCACCGCATCGGCGCGGGCGCCGACCCCGATCCCGAGCGCACGCCGTGGCTCACCGCGGCGGCCATGCTGAAGCACCACGGTGTCGACGCGTTCCGGAGCCGAAGGGGTGTGACCGTGCCGAAGGATCCGACGCTGCGCAAGTTCGAGGTCGAACGCGCGGTCGGGCGCTATCTCGCCAACCCGGCGGTCCGCGCGCTGAGCCGGCTCGGCATCCGCACCTCGTTCGCGACCGAGCTGGAGACCACCGGCCGCAAATCCGGGCTGGCCAGGACCGTCCCGGTGTCGGTGGCCTTCGACGACACCGGCGCGTGGGTGATCAGCCAGCACGGGACCAGGTCGGGCTGGGCGGCCAATATCGGTGCCGAGCCGAAAGTTCGGGTACGCCAAGGCAATAAGTGGCGGACCGGCATCGCGGAGCTGCGCCCGGCTGACGACGTCGTCGCGCGGGCCCGCAGCTTCGCCCCGAACCCGGTGCTCGCCGGGCTGACGGCGGCGACCTTCCGCGCGTTGCAGAGCACCCCGGTCTCGGTTCGGATCACCTTCACCGACTGACGACTTTCGCGGCGGCCGCGCAGGCCAGGGTGAGCATCAGCGGAACGGCCAACGCCGCGGTGAGCGGGATGACGGCGGTCAGCCACCCGATCACCGCGGGGCCGGCCAGCAGTCCCAGATAGCCGATGGTGAACACCCGGGACATGTCGGTGGCTGCTGTCATGCCGCCGAGATTGCCTGCGGCGGTGAAGATCTGGGGTACGCCACCGGCGAGACCGAGGCCGCACATCGCCCAGCCGACAAGGGTGAGCGGCAGCCACGGCGAGGTGATGACCACGCCGAGCCCGGCAGCGGCGAGCAGACTGCCGAACCGCACGATGGCGACCGGCCCGATCGCCGCGCTGACCCGGTCGGCGAGGAACCGGCCGAGCGTCATGGTCGCGGAGAAAGCACCGAACGCGAGCGCGGCGTCGGATTCGGACGCGCCGAGATGCTCCCGGACCTGCAGGGCGCTCCAGTCGGCCGCCACCCCCTCGGCGAGCAACAGGACGAAGGCGATGACGCCGAGCGAGAGCACCTTACGTGTGCGCTCGCGGTCTCCGGCCTGGGTCTTGGGCGATCTTCCGGGAGTCAGCGGGGTCGACTCGCCCGTGCCGCCACGAGCGGCATCGTTGGCGGAGCCGCTATCCGGGACGGTTGTCGCAGACAGCTGTCGGCCCCCGTCGGGCGAGGTGGCCGCCCGAGATCGGCTCTCCGTGTAGGCAGCGCCGCCATCCGTGGCGGTGGTCGCCGTGCGCTGTCGGCCCGCGTCGTCGGCCGAGGTGTTCCCAGATCGGTTCTCTGCCTCGACCTGCGCCCCGGTGGCGTCGTGCTGCTCAGGCCGCGACCCTGTTTCCTGCTGGTGGTGCTGAGTCGGACCTGTGTCGTAATGCACGGGCCGCGAACCGGTTTCGGGCTGGTGCTGCGGAGTCGGGCCTTCGTCGTAGTGCTCGGGCCGAGAACCGGTTTCGGGGTGGTGGTGCCGGATCAGGTGGGGGACGAGTACCGCGGTGACGACGAGTCCGGCGATGCCGGCGCAGGTCAGGGTCGGCTGCGGCGACCAGCCCGCGCGCTGGGTGGCGGCGCCGACCAGTGCGCCGACGAAGCCGCCGCAGGAGAACATGGCGTGGAAGGCCGACATGATCGGGCGGTGGTAGGCGCGTTCGACGTGCACCGCCTGGGTGTTCATCGAGACGTCGAGCGCGCCGTTGCCGAGCCCGAAACAGGCCAGCGCAATCGCCAGGGTGACCGGATTCGTCGCCAGTGCGGGGCCGATCACCGTCACCGAGATCATGGTGGCGGCCAGTGCGACGAGCGTCCGGCTGCCGAACCGATCGGCCGCCGGACCCGCGACCCGCATTCCTATGAGTGCGGCCCCGGCCAGCAGCAACACGAACATCCCGAGCAGCGAGGACGACACCCCGGCCCGATCGGTGATCGCCGGAATATGCACTACCCACATGGCCAGGAGGAACCCGTTCAGCGTGAACGCGGCGAACACCGCGGCCCTGGCCAACCGAAGCTCGCGGTCGATCGTCGCTGGGGTCACCAATTCGACGGTACCTGTACCACTCGCTCCCCACTCCGCGACCAGTCCGGCCCACCCACCCGGCCAGGCCCGGCACGGCCCGGCCCGGCACGGCCCGGCACGGCCCGGCCCGGCACGGCACGGCCCGGCCCGGCCCGGCCGGGATCGCGATCACCACGCTCCCGTGGCGGTCGGCTAGCGCACGATTCGCCATCGGAGCGTGGTGATCGGTCGTCCGGTTACGCCTGGGGTGCCCAGGCCCCGGTGGCCGCGACCTCCTTCGCGTACTCACTGAAATCCCGCGGCGCGCGGCCGAGCGCCCGCTGCACACCGTCGGCGGTCGCGGTGTTGCGGCCGTCGAGGATGGTGCCGAACAGGTAGTCGAGCAGGCTGATCACCTCCCCGGGCAGCTGGTATTCGGTCAGTGCCGCAACGAATTCCGGGCGCGAGACCGGGATGAAGGCGATCTCGCGGCCGGTCGCCGTGGCGATCTCGCCCACCGCCTCGGCGAAGGTCAGCGCCCGCGCCCCGGTGATCTCGTAGATCTCGCCCGCGTGGCGCGGATCGGTGAGCGCGGCCACGGCCACCTCGGCGATATCGTCGGCGTGCGCGAACGGTTCGGGCACGTCACCGTTGGGCAGGGCGACCGCGCCCGCCAGCACGTCGCCGAGGAAGGCGCCCTCGCTGAAGTTCTGCGCGAAGAAGCTGCACCGCACGACGGTCCAGGCCAGACCCGAATCCTGCACGATCTGTTCGCATTCCAGCGCCTCGGGCTCGCCGCGACCGGACAGCAGCACCACCGAGCGCACGCCGGCTTCCTTGGCGGCCGCGGTGAACGCGCGGATGATGTCGGGCGCGCCGGGCACGGCCAGATCGGGCTGGAAGGCGAGGTAGACGGAGTCGACGCCGGCCAGCGCGGGTCCCCAGGTGGCCCGGTCGGTCCAGTCGAACGGGATCGGGGCGGTGCGCGAGCCGAGCCGGATCGGGTGGCCCGCGGCCTCGAGGAGCGCCGCGACGCGGCTGCCGGTCTTGCCGGTGCCGCCGGTGAGGAGGGAAAGCTGCTGGTGAGAAGCGGTGTTTGTCATGAGATAAGTACATCGGCCCGCGGCCTCGGGCGACATCGTCGTGCCGCTCGCGAACATGCGCCGTCGTCTACGGTGGATGTGTGGATGCGTTAGCCGGATTGCTCGAAGGTCCGCGTGCCCGCGGTGCGTTCCTGATGTGCTCGCTGCTGAACCCGCCGTGGTCGCTGCGGATCCAGGACGAGGCGCCGCTGACGGTGCTCGCGATGATCCGTGGAAAGGCCTGGGTCAGTACCGATTCCGCGCCGCCGCGGCAGCTCGGGGCGGGCGATGTCGCGATATTCCGTGGGCCGCAGCCATATACGGTCGCCGACGATCCGGCGACCGAACCGCAGATCGTCATCCATCCCGGTGAGGTCACCACCACGCCCGACGGTGAGATCCTGTGCGAGACATTGAGTCTCGGCGTCCGGCAGTGGGGCACCGACCCCGACGGTGAGACACTGATGGTCACCGGCACCTACGAATCGGCGGGTGCGGTGAGCAGGCGCCTGTTGCGGGCGCTACCGCAGGTCGCGGTCCTGCCCCGCGGCGATCTCGACACCCGCCTGCTCGACCTGCTCGTCGACGAGGCGACCAAGGACCTGCCCGCGCAGACCGTGGTGCTGGACCGGCTGCTCGACCTGCTGCTCATCGCCGCCCTGCGCGCCTGGTTCGCCCGCGACGACGCCCCGGCCTGGTACCACGCCTACAGCGATCCGCTGGTCGGCAAGGCCCTGCGCCTGCTCCAGCACAATCCGGCGCATCCCTGGACGGTGGTCGCGCTGGCCGAGGCGGTCGGCATGTCCAGGGCCGCGCTGGCCCGCCGGTTCACCGAGCTGGTCGGCGAGCCGCCGATGACGTTCCTGACCGAATGGCGGCTGTCGCTGGCCGCCGACCTGCTCGCCGAATCCGATGCCACGGTCGAGGCCATCGCCCGCCAGGTCGGCTACGGCAGCGCCTTCGCCCTCAGCACCGCGTTCAAAAGGCACTTCGGGGTGAGTCCACGCGACCACCGGCAGGGGAATGTCGCTGCGCTATCGTCAGCCGGGTGAGCTATCCCGTCTTGTGGCCGATGCCGACCCGATGGGCCGACAACGACCAGTACGGCCACGTGAACAACGTGACCTACTACTCCTACTTCGACACCGCGGTGAACGCCTGGCTGATGCGGGCCACCGGCATGGACATCACCGCGCTGCCCGCGCTCGGCGTCGTCGCCCAGACCTCGTGCCGCTTCCAGGGTTCGGTCAGCTTCCCCGACCAGCTGCAGGTCGGGCTGCGCATCGCCCGCCTCGGGAACTCGAGCATCACCTACGACCTGGCGATCTTCAAGGAGACCGAGGCGGGTCTCGAACTCGCCGCGACCGGCGATTTCGTGCACGTCTACGTCGATGCCGAGACCCGCAAGCCGGTGGCGATCCCCGAGGTGGTCCGCACGGCCGCGGCCGAACTCGTCACCGGCTAGCGGTCTGCAACATCGCCTGGAACCGGCGCATCCCGGACAGCCAGCGGTCGTAGCCGGCGCCCTTGTTCCGGTACATCTGCAGGACCTCCGGGTGCGGCAGGATCAGGAAGTGTTCGGCGGCCATCGCCTCGACCACGGTGTCGGCGACCTCCTCGGGCGAGAGCACCGCGCCCGCGGTCGTGACCGCCTTGATCGCGAGCGCCGCCGCGTCCGGCGAGCCGGGAATCAGATCGCCGCTGAGCAATCTGGTGTCCACCCCCATCGGGCACAGGCAGCTCACCCGAACGCCCTTGTCGCCGTAGGTGACCGAGAGCCATTCGGCGAACCCGACGGCCGCGTGTTTGGTCACCGAGTAGGGCGCCGAACCGATCTGAGTGAGCAGCCCCGCCGCCGACGCGGTGGACACGAAGTAGCCGGCGCCGCGCTCGATCCAGCCCGGGACGAGCAGTTTCGCGGCGCGGACGTGCGCCATCACGTTCACATCGATGGCGGCGGCCCACTGGTCCTCGGTGCTGTCCAGCCCGGGCCCGCCACCGATCCCCGCGTTCGCGAAATACAGGTCGACCGGCCCGAAGGCACTCTCGGCGGCCCCGATCAACGCGGCGACCACCTGCTCGTCACCGACATCACCCCCGACCGCGACCGCGCTGTCGCCCAGCTCACCGGCGACTTTCGCGGCGGTGTCCGCGTCGAGATCGGCGACAACCACCCGCGCTCCACCCGCGACGAGACGGTGGGCGAGCGCGGCACCGATACCCGCCCCGGCGCCGGTGACGATGGCGACTTTTCCTGCTATCTCCATGCCCGCACCCTAACGGCGACCACGTCGCGTCGCACCCGCTCGCCAGGCGCGCAGCGCCCGGTGCGCCGACGCCGAGACGCTGCGCCGGCGTCGCCGCTGAGTGACGGATCGGCGATATCGCTCAGACGCGGCTGAGCAGCGTCAGCGGATCCTCCAGGAAGCCCGCGGTGGTCGCGAGGAAGCGCGCGCCGAGCTCGCCGTCGATCATCCGGTGGTCGAAGCTGAGCCCGAGCGTGGTCACCCAGCGCACGGCCAGCTCGTCGCGAAACACCCACGGCCGCTTGCGGATCGAGCCGAGGCACAGGATCGCCGCCTCGCCCGGATTCACCAGCGGCACCCCGGTGTCGACGCCGAACACCCCGACATTGGTGATCGTGAACGTGCCGCCGCGCAGATCGGCGGGGGTGGCATTGCCCGAGCGGGCCAGCTCGGCCGCATAGGCGATTTCCCGGCATAACTCGCGCAGGTTCAGCGACTGCGCGTCCTTGAGATTGGGCACCAGCAGCCCGCGATCGGAGGCGACCGCGATCCCCAGGTTCACGTAGTGCCTGGTGACGATCTCCTGGTTCTGTTCGTCCCAGGCGGTATTGATCCCCGGATATTCCGCGAGCGCAGCCAGTGCGGCCTTGGCGACCAGGGCCAGCGGGGTGAGGGTGAGCCCCTCGAACGATTTCGTCGTGCGCAGGTGGTCGAGCAGCTCCATCGAGGCCGTGCAGTCGACCGTGACGAACGTGCTGGCCTGCGGAATCGTGCGGGCGCTGGCCAGCATCGCCGCGGCGGTGCGCTTGCGGATGCCGGTGATCGGGGCGCGTTCCTCGCGAGCCGTCGGCTCGATCAGGCCGCCGTCGGTATCGCCGGAATGCCCGTTCGCCCGTGCGGGCGCCACGTCACCGACGCGGGCCGGTGTGCGCGGCGCCGTCACCGGGACGGCCGAGCGCACGTCCTCGACGGTGACCGCGCCCTCGGGGCCAGAGCCCGCGACGAACCACAGATCGATGCCGAGCTCCTTGGCCAGCTTGCGCGCCGCGGGCGTCGCCGCCGCCCGGTGCGTGCTCGGCGTGTTGGCCGCCATCGCGGCCGCCGGGACGGACTTACCTCTGCGCGAGGTGGATTCGGCTTCCGGGCCGTAGCCGACCAGCACGTCGTTGCGGGCGACGGACTCCGCGGTCGGCGGAGCGGTGACCTCGAGATCGTTGCGCACCCGGATCAGCGGCGCGCCGACCGGCACGGTGTCACCCGGCTGGGCCAGCAGTTCCACGACCACACCGGAGAACGGCGACGGCAGCGCGACGACCGCCTTCGCGGTCTCCACCTCGGCGATGGTCTGGTTCAGTTCCACCGTGTCGCCGACCGCGACGGCCCAGGACACCAGGTCGCCGTCGGCGAGGCCCTCGCCCAGGTCGGGGAGGCGGAATTCGAGAACATGACCGTCGTCGTCGGCGGCTTGTTCCGGCACAGTGGCACCTTTCGTCACGCGGCTAGACAGCGGTCGACCGCCGCCAGAATGCGGTCGGGGTCGGGCAGGTGGTGCTTTTCGAGCTTAGCCGGGGGGTAGGGGATGTCGTAGCCACCGACGCGCAGCACCGGCGCCTCGAGGTGATAGAAGCAGCGTTCGGTGACGCGGGCCGCGATCTCGGCGCCGAGCCCGGCGAAGACCGGCGCCTCGTGCACGATGATCAGCCTGCCGGTCTTGTCGACCGATTCCGCGATCGTGTCGACATCGATCGGCGAGAGACTGCGCAGATCGATCACCTCCAGCGAATGGCCTTCCTCTGCCGCGATCTTCGCCGCCGTCAGCGCGGTGGCGACGGTGCCGCCGTAGGCGACCACGGTGGCGTCGGCGCCGCGCGTGCACACCCTGGCCCGGTGCAGCGGCAGATCCGGTTCGCCTTCGAAATCTACGTCGGCTTTGTCCCAATAGCGACGTTTCGGTTCGAAGAAGACCACCGGATCGTCGAGGGAGATCGCCTGGCGGATCATGGAATACGCGTCGGCCGGGGTGCTCGGGCAGACGACCCGCAGTCCGGCGGTGTGCGCGAAGTACACCTCGGGCGATTCCGAATGATGCTCGACCGCGCCGATGCCGCCGCCGAACGGAATGCGAATCGTCAACGGCGCCTTCACCTTGCCGCCGGTCCGGTAGTGGATCTTGGCGACCTGGGAGATGATCTGGTCGAAGGCGGGATAGACGAAGCCGTCGAACTGGATCTCCACCACCGGCCGGTAGCCGCGCAGCGCCATGCCGAAAGCCGTTCCGACGATGCCGGATTCGGCGAGCGGGGTGTCGATGACGCGGTTGTCGCCGAAGTCCTTCTGGAGCGTGTCGGTCACCCGGAACACGCCGCCGAGCCTGCCGATGTCCTCACCGAGCAGCACGACTTTGGCGTCGTCTTCCATCGCCCGGCGCAGGCCGGTGTTGAGGGCGGCGGCGAAGGTGGTGATCATGACTGCGCTCCTTCGGCGAGGTAGGCCGAGAACTGGTGCGCCTCTTCGGTGATCAGCGGGTGCTCGGTCGCGTAGACGTTGTCGAACATGCGCACCGGGTCGGGGTCTGCCATCTCCATCGTCGCGGTGCGCACGCGGCGGGCGACGTCGTCGGCGGTGTCGGCGACCCGGCGGGCGAACTCGGGGTCGAGGTGGCCTTCACGGTCGAGCAGCAGGCGGATGCGCTCGATCGGGTCGCGGTGTTCCCAGTACTCGGTGTCGGCGGCGGTGCGATACCTGCTGGGGTCGTCGGCGGTGGTGTGCGGGCCCATCCGGTAGGTCATCGCTTCGATGAACGTCGGGCCGCCGCCGGTGCGGGCACGCTCCACGGCCTGGCGGGTGACGGCGAGGACGGCGAGGACATCGTTGCCGTCGACCTGCACGCCCGGAATGCCGTAGCCGTCAGCCCTGCGCACCAGCGGCACGTGACTCTGGATGGAGACGGGCTCGCTGATCGCCCACTGGTTGTTCTGGCAGAAGAACACCACCGGCGCGCTCCAGGTCGACGCGAAGCCGAGCGCCTCGGCGATATCGCCCTGGCTGGTCGCGCCGTCGCCGAAGTAGACGATGGTGGCGATGTCGGCGCCGTCGAGGTGGGCGGCATAGGCGTAGCCGGTGGCGTGCAGGCCCTGGGAGCCGACCACGATGTTGGCGTTGGTCATGTTCACCGCGTCCGGGTCCCAGCAGTGGTGGGCCACGCCGCGCCACAGGGCGGTCAGCTGCTCGGGCGGCACGCCGCGGCAGTAGGCCACCGCGGTCTCGCGGTAGGAGCAGAAGACGTAGTCGTCGGGGTGCAGGGCATGCGCCGAGCCGACCTGGGCGGCTTCCTGGCCGAGCAGCGGCGGCCACAGGCCGAGTTGGCCCTGACGTTGCAGCGCGGTCGCCTCGACATCGATCCGGCGGGTCACGACGAGGTCCTGATAGAGCTGCCGCAATCGTTCGGCATCGATGTCGGCCACCAGCGCGGCGTGCTCGCGATCGAACACGCGCTTGCCGTCCGGCTGCACCAATTGGACCGGATAGGTCTGTTTCTCCGACATCGAGATCGCCTCCTCACCACCGCGCCTTGTGGGCCCGATGCAGGTACGACAATCGCTGAGTGCGATGTGTATCACTCAGCATCCACGATAACGCCGACTGCGCAAGCGATCGACACTGGAGTGAGCAGAGTGCATGGTCTGGTCGGGCCGAACACTGTCATACTGCGTTGTATGACAAGTCGCGAACCCGACGCCGTGACTCTGGACGCCACCGACGCGCGGCTCCTGCGCGAGTTGATCGCCAACCCGCGGGCCACCGGCGTGGAACTGGCCGCCAGGCTCGGCTTGTCACGCAACACCGTGCAAGCGCGGCTGGCCCGCTGGGACAGCGGTGGGGTACTCGGCAGCTTCGAGCGCCGGGTGGAACCGCGCGCCCTCGGCTATCCCCTGGCAGCCTTCGTCGCGGTGGTCGTTGATCAGCATCAGCTCGACGCCGTTGTCGACGAATTGGCCGACGTCCCCGAGGTCACCGAGGTCTGCGGCATGACCGGTTCCACCGACCTGACCGTCCGCATCGTCGCCCGCGACGCCGACGACCTCTATCGCATCGCAGGCCAGATCCTCAAGATCCCCGGCGTCGAACGCACCAACATGGCCCTGGTCATGCGCGAACTCGTCGGCCCGCGCACCGGCCCGCTCCTGGACCGGCTCGCGGGCCCGAGCTGAGTCGCGACAGAGGGTGTCGACCATCGAGCGGTCATCGGCGGACCGGTTGGCGTTCTTGTCGGGGGACCGCGATACTGTTGTCCGCGAGTCGGTTCGGTAGGTCCGGGCCTGAAGATGGGGTGGGAAGTATGTCGAAGCGCAGTGTTTTCGTCGTGGCCGTGGCCGTGGCCGCGATGGCGGTGACGGTGGCCGGTTGCGCGAGTTCGGATCTGTCGAGCGGTTCGGCGGGCACGTCGAAGAGTGCGGCCTTGGCCGCGCCGGTGGTGCCGTCGATGCCCGCTCTGCCGCTGCTGGATCGGCGTGCGGACAACGGTGAGATCGTCCAGCAGGCCGGACTGAACGGCGCCGGGACCTTGAGCATCGACAACGGCAACAGCGACGACGTCGCCGTGGTGGTGTCGAACGGCAATCCCGCATCGCCACAGGCGACTATCTACGTGCGGGGTAACTCGAAGGCCACCCTCAGCGGCATCGCCGGAACCTATTACGTCTATCTGAAGACCGGTGCCGACTGGGACCAGGCCACGCTCAGCTTCACCCGCGACCGCCAGTTCCAGAAGTTCGACGACTCCTTCGACGCCGGCTCCGACTG
>NZ_JBHXMY010000084.1:0-15135 GCF_042720195.1 Nocardia sp. NPDC058497
GTCCGCGGGTGTCCTCGCATTGACCGGGTGCTCGAGTGACGCCGACGTGGTGTCCAAGAACCTGTCCAAAGAATCGGACCAGTTCAAGATCGACCGTCGCGTGGTGTTCTTCAACGGAATCACCGACAAGTACCTGCTGTCCATCGAGGGCAAGTGCTCGATCAAGGACGAGAACAACCAGCTCGAGGTGACGTGCAAGTCCGGTGACGACGAGTACAAGAAGCACTTCCTCGGCCTCTCGGACAACGTGAGCTACTTCGTGGAACAGCTCGAATCCGCTGAGGTGAGCCGCTATCACTACAAGGTGATCTTCAAGCCCGAGACCATCCTCCCCGACGTCGACCGCCCCTGAAAAGCCAGGACCGTCGACGGCCGTCAGAGGAACAGGCCGAGCACGACCCGACTGATGCCGACTCCTTGTCGATCACCAGCGACGAGCCCGGTCGCGAATGGTGCATCGGGCGCGCGGGTCCGGTCTCGGCGTTCCGTCGGTTATGAGCCGAGCTGTTCGGCGACGAACGCCGCGGCCTGGTCGCGGTTGCCGTTGACGAAGTACGCGAAATGGCCGTAGCTCAAGGCGTTTGCGAACCCGGCGGCCGGGTCGCCGCCCTGGCAGACGCGGTCGCCGGCATTGCAGTAGTCGCGCAGACGGTCGGCGAATTCGGCGAGCGCGCCTGCGCGGAGTGGACCGGTGCCGGACAGGGCGGGGTCGAAGCTGCCGCGGTTGTAGGGCTCGGTGCCGTTGAACAGCGGGCTGCCGAACAGGACGACGGCGTCGATCCGCGCGGCCGCCTGGTCCGTCAACGTGGTTCGCGCGCTGAGGGTGTTGCCGATGACGCGGGCGCCCTGCGAGTAGCCGAGCAGGACGAGCTGCTGGTCCGGGCAGGTCGCGGCGGTTTCGTTCAGCAGCGCGGTCAGGTTCTCGACGCCGCGGACGGCGCTGTCCGGGGCCATCGAGGCCGGGTATTCGAGTTCGGTCACCGTCGTGCGGCGGCCGGATTCGTCGCCGATCCGCCTGCCCAGCGGAGTGAGGAGCAGGCTGCCGACCTGCGGTTCGAGGGTTCCCCGGACGGTGACTACCCGGACCTCCGCGCAGCCGGTGGCCCCGGTTGCCGGCTCGGCGGCCGCAGTGGGGAGGGCGGTCAGGGCCAGCGCTGCTGCGGCTGTTGCGGCCGAAGACAACAGGATTCGAGATCTTCCACGCATCCGGCCACTGTATTGCGCCGACGGGCCGAATGGGGGACAGACCGGGTTTCCGCAGGTTCTCACAGAGCGGCCACGGCGCGACAGACAGTAAAACTTGGGTATTTCACATTGTTGGAGCTCGACTAGTGTCGGCGAACACATTCATAGGAGGTAGTCATGAATCCACGACTCACCAAAACTCTTGCCGCCATTGCTCTTTCGGTCGCCCTGGTCGGTGCAACCCTGGGGGCGGCGCAAGCCGCTCCAGTCGCGCCTGCCCCCGCCGCTCCGATCGCGGGTTCCGCGTCGGGTTCCGGCGACTCCGGTTCCTCGCTGGCACCGCTGATCACCTTCCCGCTCGGCGCGCTCTACATCCTGCTCTGCGATGCCGAACCGAACGGGCCGATCTGCGCCCTGATCTACGAGATCGGCAGCGGCAGCGCCGAATCCGATCCGGCCTGATCCCGAGAATGTCCACCAACCGAACCCGGAGGTACACCCTCATGAGCCGAATGCTCACCACATCCCTTGCCGCGGTCGTACTCTCCGCCGGCCTCGGCGGTCTGGGCTCGGCTCCAGCGCAGGCTGCCCCGGCCGACACACAGACCGGATCCGCGTCGGGATCCGCCGAGATGCTGCTGGCCTGGCCGCTCGGCTTCGTGCTTTTCGGCGCCTGCTTCGCCGATGGCGACAGCCCGACGCACAATCCGCTGTGCCAGGCGCTCCTGGACCTGACCGCCGGCAGCACCGGCCGCTGACAACGCACACCGCGACAGCACCGCGTCCCGTCATGAACTGGCGCCGATCGCCAGATAGGCCGTCATCAAGACGAACAGGAACCAGCCCGCGCCCTGCCAGGCCCGCCAGCTGCGTCCTGCGCGGAACTGCCGAAAAGTGTGCACGAATGCGCCGATACCGCCGGCCAGCAGGATGACGGCAGGACCGAACAGCACCGCGGTCTTGGCCGCGTCGTCACACAGTCGGGTGTCCGCCGCCGCGCACGGGTCGCGGTTCGCGGCCCACACGGTCGCGAGCACACAGACCACAGCGGCTACCGCGATCACCGACAGACCGTAGATCACGGCCTGCCGGAAAGTCTGCTCGTCCGTCCCACGATTGTCGGCCAACGCTGGTACCTCCCGTGCGGGCGTCTCTCCATCAGAGCACACGGACGCCACCTTCGGCGATCCTGTTTAGGACCCGGAATCCGCGGTACCGCCAGCAGAAGACGATCGCCTACGACCGACCCGGAAGGAACGCGCGATGACCGAACAGACGCTCACAGGAAAGCGGGTCGCCATCCTCGCGACCGACGGGGTCGAACAGGTCGAGCTGGTCCGGCCCCGTGCGGCGGTCGAGGCGGCGGGCGCGACAACCACACTGCTGTCGCTGAAATCCGGCAGCATCCAGGCCATGAACCACGACGTCGAGAAGGGCGATGTCTTCGCCGTCGATGGGCGCGTCGCCGACGTCGGCCCCGACGATTTCGACGCCCTGATCCTGCCCGGCGGCACCACCAATCCCGACAAGCTCCGCCAGGATCCGGCGGCGGTGCGCTTCGTCAAGGACTTCGCCGCCACCGGCAAACCGATCGGGGTGATCTGCCACGGACCGTGGACCCTCGTCGAAGCCGACGCGGTCCGCGGCCGCACGCTCACCTCCTACCCGAGCGTGCGGACCGACATCCGCAATGCCGGTGGCACCGTTGTCGACGAGGAGGTCGTCGTCGACAACGGCTTGGTCTCCAGCCGCAGACCCGGTGATCTTCCCGCGTTCTGCGCCAAGATCGTCGAGGAGTTCGCCGAGGGCAGGCATCTCGCCGCGACCTAGCCGAACGCGGGTTTCCACCCCAGCTCGGGAGCGATCAGCTCCACCGCGTCGTGCAGGATCTGCTCGTAGTCCGCGCGATGGAACTCGTAGGGCAGCTCCAGGCGCAATTCGCTGGTGCCCAACTCCACCCGGCTGGTGCGCTGGGCGGCAGCGGCCAGGAAGACCGCCGCCGAACCCACACCGTGCTCGAGATGCCGCTGCCGGACCCACGCGCCGTCGAACCCGAGGCGCTCGCCGAACTCGAACAGCCGCAACGTGTCCTCGAGACCGGTGTACGGATCGTCGTCGAGGTAGTTGCCCGGTGTCAGGAACGCCAGCGTGCTGATCTGCGGTGCGCTCATTTCCCTGGCGCTCGTGGGTGGTTCGTGCCCGGCGTGCCGGAGTCACCGAGTTCCTTCGGGCCCGTATCACGCCTGATCAGGCGGCTGTCGAGTTCTGCTCCGGGAGAGGAAAACCTGTTCCAGCAGGGCGTACAGGTGGTCGCGGTCCTGGTCGCTGAGGCGGTTCAGGCCGTCTTGGGTGGCGCGCATCTTCGTCCGGATCGCGTCGGTGACACGCTCGCCCTCGGGCGTGATGACGAGATGTGTGACGCGCCGGTCGGAGGGGCTGGCCTCGCGGCGCACGAGGTCACGCTTCTCCAGCCGGTTGATGATTCCGGTGACATTGGAGGCGTCGCAGGACAAGACCCTGGCCAGAGTGCGCATCGCGACGGGCCCGCGGCGGAGGACCGTCAGTGTCTTGCCCTGGCTCGCGGTGAGGTTCTCACTCGCCGCCGCGGCCGTGAAGTCCCCGTAGTAGGCGCCGAGCGACACCGAGAGCAGCTCCATGAGCTGGGCCGTGTCGACGCGGGGAGCTGCTGTCATGGGACCACTCTATCCGCAGAAACTTGACCATCTCAAATATCTACCTCTACGGTGTCGGTATTGCTTGAAGTTCTCAACCATCGACATTGTCAAGTAGCTTTGAGGAGCATCCTGTGATCGTCACCGCGTCCGACGCCTCCCGCACAGCCGAGGTCCTGTCACGGCCCGTCACGTTGAACGGCCTGACCGTCCCGAACCGCATCGTGATGGCGCCGATGACGCGCATGTTCTCCCCGGGCGGCGTTCCCGGTGACGACGTGCGGTCCTACTACGCCCGCCGCGCCGCCGCCGGCGTCGGCCTGATCGTCACCGAGGGGACCTACGTCGGCCACGATTCGGCCGGGCAGAGTGATCGGGTGCCGCGGTTCCACGGCGAGGAGCAGTTGGCGGGCTGGGCGAAGGTCGCCGAGGACGTGCACGCTGCGGGCGGCACGATCGTGCCGCAGCTGTGGCACATCGGCATGGTCCGCAACCAGGGTGAGCAGCCCTACCCCGACGCCCCGGCCATGGGTCCCTCCGGGATCGGCGCCGACGGCACCGAGGGAGTCGGCAAGACGATGACCCAGCGTGACCTCGACGATGTCGTCGGCGCCTTCGCCGAGGCCGCCGCAGCCGCCGAGCGCATCGGTTTCGACGGCGTCGAGCTGCACGGTGCCCACGGCTATCTGCTCGACCAGTTCCTGTGGGCACAGACGAACCGCCGTGACGATGTCTACGGCGGCGACCCGGTGGCCCGCACGAGGTTCACGGCCGAGATCGTGGCGGCGGTCCGGGCGGTTGTCTCGCCCGAATTCCCGGTGATCTTCCGCTACTCGCAGTGGAAGCAGCAGGACTACCGCGCGCGTCTGGCCGAGACTCCGCAGGAGCTCGAGGCGATCCTGGCCCCGCTCGCCGCGGCCGGTGTCGACGCCTTCCACGCCTCCACCCGCCGCTACTGGCTCCCGGAGTTCGACGGCTCGGATCTGAACCTGGCGGGCTGGACCAAGAAGCTCACCGGCAAGCCGACCATCACCGTCGGTTCGGTCGGCCTGGACGGCGACTTCCTCCGCGCGTTCACCGGCGAGGGCGCCGAACTCGGCAACCTCGACAACCTCCTCGACCGCCTCGAGCGCGACGAATTCGACTTGGTCGCCGTCGGCCGTGCCCTTCTTCAGGACCCGGAGTGGGCGGCCAAGGTCCTCGGTGGCCGGATCGACGAGCTGAAGCCGTACGATGCGGCGGCGTTGAAGACGCTGAGCTAGGCAAGTTCCGCTGTGCGGTAAGGATTCTCGCCGCCACAGCCGCCAGAGCAGCGACCACCAGGGCGCAGCTCCTCCCGCGACGCCGAAAATCGTTAGCGCACGACAAACCCTGCCGGATAGCCTGGTGGCACCACGGATGAGCTCTGGGGAGGGGCGAAACGATGTGGAACTGGGGAAAATCTGTCGCAGAACACGCCGCCGCTACCGCGTGGACGACCTGGCCGCCGGCCGACACACCGCTGACCGTCGTCGACTCTCCGACGTGGGGTCGGTCGGCCGATGATGCCGGACCGAGCGGGGGAGAGGGCGCGCGGGGTACCTCCGGTCCGGTGCTTGCCGCAGGTGGGTGTCCGTGTCCCGCTCCGCGGTCATCCGGTGTTGCCGAGGGGTGAATCCGTGCGACTGTGAAGGGTCGGGAACATTCGATCCAGGAGGTCATCGGAGATGCGGGGAATCAACCACATCGTGCTGTTCGTCGCGGATCTGCCGCGCAGTATCGCGTTCTACGAGGACGTGCTCGGATTCGAGCGGCTCGCCGAAGGGTTCCCCGGCGGTGCGTTCCTGCGCCACCCCGGCTCGGTCAACGACCACGACCTCGGGCTCTTCCAGGCCAGGACGGCTGCGGCCGGTCCGGCGGGATCGGTCGGGCTCTATCACGTGGCGTGGGAAGTGGACACTTTGTCCGAGCTCGGGGCTGTCCGGGACCGGCTGGCGGCGGCGCGGGCGCTGACCGGGGCGAGCGATCACGGGTCGACCAAGGCGCTCTACGCCCGCGACCCCGACGGCATCGAGTTCGAGGTGTGCTGGCTGGTGCCCGACGAACACGTCGAGGACGCACTGGCCCCTGGCACGTCGATGACCGCGCCCCTGGACCTCGACGCCCAGATCCAGCGGTACGGCGCAGACACCCCGGGCGGCCCGCGCACCGATCCCCAGGTGTGGGCGCGGGTCGCGGCGCGGCGGGCCGCGATGTCCTGACCCGGATTCCGCCCACTCAGCGGCGGAGTTGTCGGTGGGGATCGGTAGCGTCGCGTGCTGTGGAAACTGGGGAACGCATGCAAGAACTCGCCGACCGTATCGTGGCGCTGCGCGACGCCTACTATCAAGGCTCGCCGCTGGTCGCCGACGCCGAGTACGACGCGATCGAAGACGAGCTTCGTGCCCTGATCGCGGTGCACCCCGACCTCGCGCCCGATCCGAATCCGCTCGAGCAGGTCGGCGCCCCCGCGGTGCTGCACGCTCCGGTCCGGCACTCGCGTCCCATGCTGTCGCTCGAGAAAGCGACCAAACCCGAGCAGGTCGAGGCGCTCTTCAACCGCTTCCCTGGTCAGCCGGTGGTGGTGATGCCCAAGCTCGACGGCCTCTCGCTGGCGCTGGTCTTCGAAGACGGGCGCTTCGTGCGTGCTGTGACCAGGGGCGACGGCACCACCGGAGACGACGTGACGATGCTGGTCCGTGCCCTGGTCGACGGTGTTCCCGAACGGATCGATGTCCCTGGTCGGGTGGAGGTGCGTGGCGAGGCGGTGATGCTGCGTTCGACGTTCGCCGCCTACAACACGGCGCATCCGGATAAACCGCTGATCAATCCACGCAACGCCGCGGCAGGCACACTGCGGGCGAAGGACCCGGCGACGGTCGCCGAGCGCCGCCTGCGGTTCTTCGGCTTCGACCTCGACACGTCCGCTGGCGGCGCCGCGGTCGACCTCGCGGAAGGGTTGCGGGCGCTGGGCGTCGAGGGCGCCCAAATGCGCTTGTGCATCGATGCCGTCCAGGCTCAGGCGGCGATCACCGCGATCGAGCAGGGCCGCAACGAACTGGACTACGACCTCGACGGCGCGGTGTTGCGACTGGCCGACCGAAATGCCTACGCGGCGGCGGGAACCCGGTCGAACTCGCCACGTGGCGCGCTGGCGTTCAAGTTCGCCGCCGAGGAGAAGACCACGGTGCTGGCCGATGTGGTCTGGGATGTCGGCAAGACCGGCAAGATCGTCCCGGTCGCGTGGCTGGAGCCGGTTTTCGTCGGTGGCACGACGGTCACCAAAGCGACGCTGGCCAACCAGGAGGTCATCCGCGCCCGCGACATCAAGATCGGCGACACCGTGCTGGTGCGGCGCGCCGGCGATGTGATCCCGTTCGTGGCGGGTGTGCTCGACGCGGCGAAGCGGACGGGCCAGGAGCGTGAGATCGTGCCGCCGACCGTCTGTCCCTCATGCGGGCAGCCGGTGACCGAGCAGGGCAACAGCCGAGAGCTGTTCTGCACCAACGTTTCCTGCTCCGCCCAGACGGTACGGCGACTGATCCACTGGGCCTCGCGGGCTGCCGCCGACATCGACGCCATCGGGCAGGTGTGGATCGAACGCCTCGCCGAGGCGGGCATCCTGGAGCGTCCGTCGGATTTCTACACCCTCACCCAGGAACGCCTGCTCGAATTCGACCGCATCGGCGATGTCTCGGCCGCGCGGATGATCGAGTCGATCGATGCCAGTCGCCAGGTCGGCCTGCGCCGCGCGCTGATCGGCCTGGCCATCCCGATGGCCTCCGACGGCACCGCGGCTCGCCTGGCCCGAGCGGGATTCGGCTCCTTGGAAGAGATCGCCGACGCGGGCGAGGAACGACTCGTCGCGGTGGAGGACATCGGACCGAAGGTCGCCGCCTCGCTGGTCGCCCACCTCACTCGCCTGCGCCCGGAGCTGGAACGGTTGCGTGCGGCGGGCGTCGATCTGGACGTGCGCGCGGAGGACCTTGCCCCCGTCGTCGCGGCCGGTGCGCCCCTGGAAGGTAAGACGGTGGTGATCACCGGCGCCATCAGCGACCCGCGTTCGGGTGAGAAGGTCGCCCGCCCCACGTTTCAGCGCCTGTGTGAGCAGGCGGGCGCGACGGCGGCATCCTCGGTCTCGGCGAACACCGACCTGCTCATCACCGGTGCGGGGGTCGGTGACAGCAAGCTGACCAAGGCGGCGAAGCTCGGCGTCGAAGTCGTCGACCAGGGCGAGATCTGGAACCTGCTGATCGATGCCAAGGTCATCTAGCGGTGTACCAGCAGCTTGTGTGTGACGCGCAGCGATAGTTGGCCAGTCGCAGCGACAGTTGGCCACTGCAGGGTTTGCGCGATTCTTCGATTTCGAATCGGCTTGGGCAACACAAGGTTACGGTGTGCCGGTGCGGTCCGACCAGTCCCGAGTGAATGACCTGATCGCCGTGGCCGAATTGCCGGAATCGGTTCGGCAGCGGCTGGGATGCAGAACGGCACCTGCTGAGCCTGGCCCTGAGGCACCGCCGTATCTGCGGTGAGCCATGTCGCCACATCCTCGCGGAATTGGTCCCCGCACTCGCTTCGGCATTACGGTGCGTTCGGCCCGAAGAGCTTTCTCTGCAACCGAGCGGGACCTGCCGACCAATCACTGTCGGGCGCTCACGCACACGTCTTGTCCCGCGCTGAGTCCGGATCATTCAGGTAGCGAATAACTTCGGCGTCGATGCAGTCGTTCTCGTCACCGAAGACGACAGCGTGACCGTCGCCCTCACGAATGAGCAATGGGCTCGTCATGTACTTGGCCATCCGTTCGGAGTTCCCGAGCGGGGTTGTCGGGTCGTGGCGGGTTCCGACGAACAGAAGCCGTGCCGCGGAGTCCGCCCTTGCCGGAACCACAGGGAGGAGCTTGCCGGGAATGACTTTGCCTTCGAACGGCCATAGGTCGCAGTCTTCCAACGGAAACTCGGTGGGACGAGGTTCGTAGTTGTCATAGGTTGCCGCGTCGTATCTAGCTGCTGCGTCGTGCTGTCTGGCTGCGCGATCGGTCGTCGGGTTCGCGGTGTCGGTACAGGTAATGGCGGTGATCGCGTTGGTGCCTTCGCTGTCCTGGAAATCGGCGAAGCGGCGCACCGCAGTGCCGTCACCGTGCCGCAGCGCCTGCAGCGCAGCCAGATACGGCTTCCAGGCCGACGGCCACAACAACCCTGTATAGCTTGCGTCGAGAACGTCGGTGGCCGTCACCGGCGAGCCCCCGCGGACGCGTACGGGGCGCGCGTCGGCGTCGCGCAGCAACTGCTGGAAGGTGGCCTCGGCGGCTGCCGGATCCGTACCCAGCGGGCACTCGGCGCCGCCCCGCCGATATTCGCCGACACAGAACGCGGCTAGTCGGGTGAAGGTGGCCTGGTAGCCGCGTTCCTGCCCCAGGCGCATGTCGTTCGGCCGTTCTGCGATGTCGACGACGCCGTCCAGGATCGCGGCGCGGTAGTTGGCAGGAAAGCGCAGTGCGTACATCGCCGCGATCTGGGTGCCGTAGGAGTAGGCGAGCAAGTTGATCCGCTCCTCTCCCAGCACTGCGCGCAGGAGGTCGACATCGTTGGTCGCCTCGTCGGAACCTGTATGGCGCAGCACATCGAGTCCGGTGTCGGCCACGCAGGCATCGACCTCGGTGCGCTCGGCTGCCTCGACCGCCTCGGTGTCCTCTGCGGTGAGGTCGAGGTCGGGGTTCAATCCGCCGGCGCACTGAATCAGTGGCGTGGACCGGCCTACCCCTCGCGGGTCGTAGGCGACGATGTCGAAGTGGGCGAGCACTTCTGGCGGGTAGGCGGCCTCGATCAAATCCAATCCAGTTCCGCCGGGTCCGCCGCTGATCGCGAGCAGCGTTCCGGTCTTCTCTTCGGTGGTGGGCCGACGGGCCACCGCGAGAAGTACGGTCTGGGAGCCGGAGGACCCATGTTGCTGCACGTTTCGGTAGTCCAGTGGTGCCCTCACCTGCCCACATTTCACACCAGCCAAAGTTTCGGCGAACCACTCGCCGGTCTTCCCGTCCCCACAGGGGACCCAGTCAACGGATTGTGCGTAGTACGCGTCCAACGCAGCGCCTGTAGTACGGGACGCCGGCTGAACAGCAGCACAACCACTGACACACGACGCGATGGTCATGCTCACGGCGACCGCGCACACCGCCTTCCATGCCACCGAACCGACCGACCGGTACATTTCACCCACCGAGAGACGGTAGCAGCGCTCAACGCAATCGGGTCGCAGGAGACCCGAGTCCTAGTCGTCATCTGAAATCTCGCCGTCAACTACGAACCGATGGAAGGCGCGAGAGCTTTCGTCCTTGCAAAACACCGCCCTGACAACAGGTGGAAGGTTGCCTGACATGGCGCGACTCACCGAACCAGCAAGGTCCTGCGCTTCTGTTCTTCCTCGATATCCGGGACCACTTCTCGAGTATCCCGGACCATCAGAGGCGCGCGCTCATCGGCATTTCAGTGCGTTGGTGGATGTCGAGATAGGCTCGGCCCGTTGATCTTTGGGGTGTTTCGCGTGGTCTGTCGGGCCCGCGCGTCACGCGGTGATACAGGACGTTGCTGGTGTGCGGGAGAGGGTTCGGCGAGTCGCACGGAATGCCGACGCACAGTTCGCCGGTCGCGGGGCGGCCCGCCGACTAGAGTTTGTCGCGTGTCAGGCTGTCGCTGGATGCTCGGTGCTGGAATCGCATGAGGGCCGTCGTGTACGACCGCTACGGCGGCCCCGAGGTGCTGTCGGTCGTGGAGGTCCCAGAGCCTTCCCCAGGGCCGAAACAGGTGCTCGTCCAGGTGCACGCGAC
Source organism: Nocardia sp. NPDC058497 (assembly GCF_042720195.1). NCBI lineage: Bacteria > Bacillati > Actinomycetota > Actinomycetes > Mycobacteriales > Nocardiaceae > Nocardia > Nocardia sp. NPDC058497. The sequence goes on from NZ_JBHXMY010000084.1 coordinate 10,705, forward strand.
GTCGATCAACCTCTCCGACTGGGAGACACTGCGGGGGACGCCGCTGTATTCGCGCATCGGCGGGCTCCGGGCACCCAGACGCCCGGTTCTCGGATCCGATATCGCCGGACGGGTCGAAGTCGTCGGCTCCGAGGTCACGCTGTTCGCACCGGGTGACGAGGTCTACGGCGACAATCTCATGCTCAAGGGCGGGTTCGCGGAATATGCCGTGGTTCCTGAATCGGCGCTGGCCCACAAACCGGTGTCGCTGAGCTTCGCCGAGGCGTCGACGCTGCCACAGGCGGGGGCGATAGCACTGCAGGGCACAGCCGGCATCGCAGCCGGTATGTCGGTGTTGATCAACGGAGCGGGCGGCGGGTCCGGAGCGTTTGCGATCCAGTTGGCCAAGAGTGCCGGGGCGCATGTGACCGGGGTGGACAACGCCGCCAAACTGGCGTTCATGCGCACGCTCGGCGCCGACGAGGTCATCGACTATCGCGCTGAGGATTTCACCCGAACCGGACCGTACGACCGGGTACTCGACCTCGTTGCCCACCGGTCGGTCTTCGCCTATCGCAGGTCGGTCGCGCGTGGCGGCCGATACCGCTGCGTCGGCGGCACCACGCGCGCGTTGCTGCGGTTGACCACGGTCGGCGTGGTCGCCGGAATGGTGACCGGCCGCGGGCTCGGGGTCCTCGCGGTGAAGGAAGGGCCCGCGCACTTCACACCCCTCGCGAAGTCGTGTGTCGCGGGACGGATCGGTATCCACATCGACCGCAGTTTCCCCCTCGACGAAACCGCGAACGCGCTGGCCCACGTCGGTGCGGGACGCGCCCTGGGCAAAGTGGTGGTCGAGATCCGCTGATCGACACCACCGGATGTTCTGAGCCGCAACCGGTCTGGCCGGCCAGCTACCACGACGTGGCCGCTTGGCTCAGCGCGGTAGGCGGCATTGCAGGACGTTCGCCACTGTCCAAAGGTGCGTACCCCGAAGTTCCTGATCCGCGTTGAGAAACGATCATTTTTCGAACACGAAGCTGCCTTCACCCAGGCTCGCCGTCATCGCTATCGACGCAGACGACCCCCTTGCCTTTAATCTTGGCCGTTCCGTCGCTGATCGTCTTGCTTCTCGCCGCCACAAAATCAACCGCGAGATGGATCGCCGCCAAGCCGGCGAAGTAAGTGTGGTTCGCAATTGGGCCATAGAAGGATTCCCGCGCCCCCATGCCATCGAGGCAGTTCAAACACGCTTTGATGCGACGCTGGCTGGGGATGAACTCGTTCGTTGATCTCTGGCTGACCACGCCCGATCGCGCGCCACGCGGCATGAGCGGATTTCGATCGTCGAGAGGCTGTTGCGTTGAGGGGGCAGTGGGGGATTATGGACGAGTGCCGCGGCGAGCGCGGTGGTGTCTTCTGATTGTGTTCCGTGATCTACTTCCGCTACCCAGGAGGACCAAGATCCATGGTGACTATTCGGAACTACCGACGCCCTGCCCTTATCGTGACTGTTTTCGGAGTGATGGGGTTGGCCATTGCATCGACCGCTGCCCCTGCCCTGGCCGCCAACACTATCGACATCACTGGTGTCGGTCCGGCCAACGTGGGGGTCGACTACAGCTGCGATGCCGCGGCCGGAGTGGTCGCTATCAAGGCGATGGTGGGCGCTCCGGAGGCGGAGAGCCCGTCGGCCACAGGCACGGAGAACGTTGCCACCTGCGACGGAGGCCCACACACCGTCGTGATCACCTTGGTCGGAGTCGCCGGTGAGGCTGCGCCGTTGTCGAAGGGGCAGACAGTGCAAATCCGGGTCGCGCTGGTCGATCGCACCGACACTGTCGTTTCCGGGCAGGCCAAGGTGGTCAGCTTGGGGTAGTGCCGACTCCGGAATTGCGTTCGGCGGCATTCACCGACGGCCACGTGCACGAGCAGATACCCATGAAAGCCGTGGTCGCGCGGAAAGCGGGGCGCGGTCGGCCAGCTCTTGCTGCATCCGGCATTCGGCCGTGCTGAACTTCGCCACGAACGCCAACCTCCAGTTCCGCCCCCGCCAGTGGCCAACTATCGCTGCGCATCATGGCCAACTATCACTGCGAGCAGCGTTGCAACGTGCTCGAGCTATCGCCACATTGGCCAACTATCGCTGCGCGTCACACGAATTCGGCCACGATACGATGTCTGCATGCGGCCAAAAACTGTCGTGGTGTCTGTGCCTGTCGAAGATGTGGAACGGTCATTGCGCTTCTACCGGGACGGTTTGACCTTGTCCACTACCGGTATCGAAGACGGCATCGTCCTGTTCGAACTGCCGAACCTGTCGCTGTTCTTGGTCGAGCGCAGCGAGTACGCGAAGTACACCGAACGCGCGGGACTCGGGGTGAGCGCTCCCGTCTCCGGCGCCGCGATCATTTCGTGCGCGATCGGTAGCAAGGACGAACTCGACGACACGCTCAGCCGCGCGGCCGCCGCGGGTGGATCGGTGAACCGGCCCGCCGATATGTATGACGGTTCCTACACCGGGTACTTCACTGATCCCGATGGCCATGTCTGGGAGTTGGTATTCAATTCCCGGACCGAGTCGGCCGCCGCGCCGACTTGATCGCCACTGTCATCGCCGGGCGCGTCGTATGAGCGGTCCTGCGGAATTCCCGTCGGAATCGCATGGGATTCAGCGCTGGATACGCCGCTGTGTGGCGGTGGTGGTCGGTGCTCTCGGCGTTCTGGCTGGTTTGGTCTGGTTGCGTTGCGTGGTCACGGTTTTCGAATCGCGCTTGTCGGCCGATCCGTCCGTCGATCCCCACGGTTACGGCCTGATCTTCGGCACGGTATTCGCCCTTCCCTCCGCTGTCGTTACCGTGACCAAACTGCCGCGGGCTTTTCCACCCCACTACCGAGTGAACGCCATGAGGCTGACTGCCCTGCTGGTGCTACCTGTCACGGCGGCAGCGATCGTGGCGCTGTTCACGGCGTAGCTGCGCGTTGTGACACCAGCGTCCGACACGCGGTGGCATCCCTCCGATTGCGGCCGCCCGGTACTCGATCTTCGCGAACGCCAGATAGCAGGAGCCGTTTATCGCGGTGCGGGGTTGTCGATCTGTTCGCGGAGAATGTCGCCGTGTCCCGCGTGCCTGGCGAACTCCTGGATCATGGCCAGCAGTGTCCAGCGCATGCTCACCTTCCCCTCGCGGGGAATGTCCACGGTGTCGTCGAGGTCGAAGCGGGACGCGATCTCCCGTGATCGCCTGCTCGCGCGCTCGAACTCGGCGATGACGTCTGCGAGGGACTCGTCGTCGGTGACGGTGAAGGTGCCCTCGTCGCGGCGGGAGTATCCATCGCATTCGGATTCGTCCAGTCCCGCCCAGAATCGCTGAAACCAGATCCGTTCCGCGGCGGCGGCGTGCTTGAGCAAGGAGATCGGTGTCGTCAGCGACGCGACGAGCCGCCGGCGGGCATCGGCCTCGGACAGGCCGCGCGCGGTCTCGATGAGTGCTGCGCGGTTGCGGTCGAGCATGTTCTCGATGATCGCTCGCTCGGCGCCGTCGGTAATTCCGTGGGTACTCATGGGCTTTCACTCCGTTCTGTGCGGGGTTGAGGCCGTGCAGGGTGCATCGATCGCCGACACACGGCGGTGCGGCGATCGATCTCGGGAAGAGGGAGAAACGTCCGGTGTCAGAGAACGACCGGGAAGAAGGCATTCGATCTGCTCGTCGCGCGGATAGCGAAGGGATCGTGCCGAGAGGCGGTGACGCCGCAGCCCAAGCCTGTCAGAAGGCGCTGCCGGCTAGGGCCAGCATAGCGCAGTGTTGCGATCCGGGCATGCACGGACGGCAAGCCTGCGATGTCAGCTGGGGAGGAAGCCCTCACAGGTCCAGAACGAGAGTGTCTCCGTGGCAACGGGATACACACGCGAGTGTGTTTCCCTCGGCATGGTCGGAGTCGGTGAGAACGGTGTCGCGGTGGTCGGGTGAGCCGGCGACGACCCGGACGACGCAGGTGCGGCAGAAGCCCTGGCGGCAGGAGTAGGGCTGGTTCAGGCGGGCTCGCAGGATGGCGGCGAGCATGGTTTCGTCGGCGCCGACCTCGACGACCTCGCCGGTGGAGGCGAGTCGCACGGCGAAGGGTGCGCCGTCGACGACCGGGGCGGGTGAGAAACGCTCCGAATGGAATTCGACGCCGTCCATGTCCCTGATCGCGCTCAGGAGCGCGGCCGTCATGACGGTCGGTCCGCAGCAGTACACCGCGGTGTCACCGTCGACGCCGACGAGCAGATCCGCGGCGGTGGGGATGCCGTGGTCGGCGTCGGTGCGCACCGTGACGCGGTCACCGAACTCGGCGATCTCGTCGAGGAACGGGAGGGTGTCGAGGGTGCGGCCGCAGTAGACCATCGTCCACGGCACGCCGAGCCGGTCGGCGGCCCTGGCCATTGTCAGGATCGGGGTGATGCCGATGCCG
>NZ_JBHXMY010000085.1:0-9987 GCF_042720195.1 Nocardia sp. NPDC058497
GGACCATAGAGCTCGATGCGCTGACCGGCGGGCGGAACGCCTGAGCGGTACAGTCGCGGTCCGTGCAGCTGTATTCGATGGAGGCGTGATGCGCTGGGAGCAGGTTGCGGACGGAATCTTCACGATTCGCGGCACCGACGTCAACATGGTGCTGCTGCGTGACGGCCGCGACCTCACCCTGATCGACGCGGGCTGGTACGGCGACGCCCGGATCATCGAGCAGACGATCCGCGCCCTCGGCCACCGACCCGAGGACATCGTCGCCATCCTGCTCACCCACGCCCACCTGGACCACGTCGGCGCGCTGAACCATCTGCACCACCGCTACGCGATCCCCGCCTACACCAGCGCGACCGAGGTGGCGCACGCCCGCGGCGAATGCCACGAATCCGCCACTCCCCTCGACGTCATCAAACGCCTCACCGAGCCCAACACCCTCGCCTGGGCCGCCCGCATCACCGCCGCAGGCGGCCTCCGCAAAAACACCGTGCCCCACATCCAGCCCTTCCCCACCACCGGCCCCCTGGACCTCCCCGGCAACCCGGTCCCCATCCCCTGCCCCGGCCACACCTCCGGCCACTCCGCCTTCCATCTCCCCGCCGCAGGCGCCATCGCCACCGGCGACACCCTGGTAACCGCCCATCCCACCTCGAAAATCACAGGCCCCCAACCACTCCCCAGCTTCTTCAACCACGACACCGCAGCCACCATCGCCAGCTACGCGGCCCTGGAATCGGTCCCGGCCGACATCGTGCTCCCCGGCCACGGCCCGATCTGGCGCGACGGTGTCGCCACCGCGGTAGCTCAGGCGAGGGAAAACGCCGTCCACCAACGGGATTGACCACAAATCAGCGCATGCCTGCTCGCCTTCGCGAGCCGCCACGACCTGCCGGTGGCGCGGGGGCGAATCAGCTCAGCGATCAGCGAAATTGCGCAGGAGGGTCCAGAGCGGCACCGTTGGGGCAGAAGTACTTTCGTGGAAGTCACGCGAAATCGTGGATCTATTGCGCCCGAACAGTTTTCGTTCCAGCAGGGTCGGCGCCAAGCGAATACAGCAAAAAAGCCGAAAAATACGATCGCATTTGATCTTATTGTTCGGCTTTGTTCAGCGAATCAGTTCCAGTCGCCCAGTCCGTCACCCGCGCTGAGGGTTCCGCCCTGCGTGTTGGTGACGATCACGGCGTCGCCGCGGCGCGAGTTCTCCAGGAACCACTTGGCGTTCTCGGTGCTCACGTTGAGGCAGCCGTGGCTGGCGTTGGAGTAGCCCTGCTGGCCCACCGACCACGGCGCGGCGTGCACGAAGATGCCGCTGTTGGAGATGCGGGTCGCGTACTCGACCTCGAGCTTGTAGCCCTCGGGATCGGTGACCGGCACGCCGTAGGTCGAGGAGTCCATCGTCATCTTCTCGAACCGCTCACCCACGATGTAGGTGCCGTTGGGGGTCTCGTAGCCCGGCTTGCCCAGCGAGGTCGGCATCTCGCGGACGACCTCACCGTTCACCGTGACGGTGATCATCTTGGTGTTGTCGTCGACGCTGGCGATGAACGCGTCACCGATGCGGAACGCGCTGGTGGTGCCGCCCGCCGCGACGGTCACGTCGGTGTTGGCCGGCCAGAAGTCGTTCGGCTTCCAGCGCACCTGCTTGTCGCCGGTCCAGTAGAAGTGGCCGGGGGCGGCCTGGCTCGAGGTGACCTTGATGGCCCGCTCGGCGGCCGTGCGGTCCTCGACCGGGTCCTTGAAGGTGATGATGATCGGCTGCGCGACGCCGACGGTCTCGCCGTCGGCGATATTGATGGTCGGCGGTGCGAACGGCGCCTGGGCGGCGGGCGCGTCCACCGCGGGCTGGCTGGAACCGGAGCCGGGGAGGGTCGGCTCGGCCTGCACGGGAACGGCGATCAGCGCGCCGGTCGCCGCGAACGCCGCCGTCAGCAGCAGGCCCCGGCGGAGCCGGCGCGCTTGCCGCGTGTTTGCCTCGTAGTGCATGGTTACTCGTCCATTCCAAGATCTTCGTGATCGTCGCGGAGTCCGCGACAGGTCTCCACGGGGTAACGAACGCCGGAGACCCTGACCGTCCATTCCTACCCGTCCAGGGTGACAACGTGCCAGCGTCGTTGCGCTGCGATAACAGACCGGCAACTATGTGTCCCAGGTCACATAACGCGTCGTTATCCATCGGCTTTCGCCAAACGCCACGCTCACACCGGCGAGTCGGAAGCGGTGATGTCGGGCAGGGTCGAAACACGCCCGTGTGAGCATCAAACGAAGGGTGACCGAAATCACGCCATCCGTGTGAAGTGGATCGCTCGGTCGGGGGCGACGGCGATATTGCGCGGCACGGTCCGTGGGCGCCTGCTCAGGGCGAGACCGGGGTCGAGAGACAGCCGGACCTCGGTCAACAGGGTTGCCAGGATGATGCGCAGCTCGTATTCGGCCAGCGTGACGCCGATACAGCGCCGATGCCCGCCGCCGAACGGCGCGAACTCGAACGGCGAGACCTTGCGGTCGAGGAAGCGGTCGGGATGGAACAGCCGCGGGGCGGGCCAGAGCGACGGCTGACTGTGCAGCACGCCGACGGCGAGGCCGATCGTCTGCCCGGCGGCCACGTCGACCCCGCGCCACCGCCACGGCTCGGTGAGCATGCGCAGCACGATGGGCACCGGCGGATGCAGGCGCAGGGTCTCCTGGCAGACGGCGCCGAGCAGCGGCAGCGTGGCCCGCTCGGCGGGGTCGCCGCCCGCGGCCGCCAGTTCGGCGGTGACCCGCGTCAGCAGGCCCGGCTCGCGGTGCAGGTGATAGAGCGCCCAGGTCAGCGTTGTCGCGGCGGTCTCGTGGCCCGCGACGAGCAGGGCGCGCAGGTGCTCGCACAGTTCGGTATCGGTGAGAACGGTGCCGTCGTCGTAGCGGATCGTCAGCAGGAGATCGAGCAGGTTGCCTGCTTCGGCGCCGCCCGCGCGCCGCCGTCGGGTGATCTCGGCGAGGAGCAGCCGGTCCAACCGCGTCCGGGCCGCGACGAAACGCTGCCACGGACCGAAACCGCCCATGCGACGGCGTATTACGGGCGCGACCAGCAACGGCGTGGTGAAGGTGGCGAGGAAATCGGCGACGGCACCGGCGTATTCGGGTTCACGATCGAACTTCGTGCCGAACACGGCCGCCAGGATGACCCGCAGCGTGATGCTGTGTGCCGCGGCGAGCCCGTCGATCCGGCTGCCGATCTGCCAGGAACCCGCAGGGCCGCCCTCGATCTCGCGCAGGGTGGCATCCCTGATCACCGGCGCCAGTGCGCGCACACGCTGGGCGTGCAGGGCGGGCGCGAGCAGTGCGCGGTCGGTGCGATGGCGCTCACCGGAACTCAGGATCAGCGAGGCCGCGCCGACCATCGGTTCGATCGGATTGGGCAGTGGCGGCCCGACCAGGTCCACCGGCGCGCGGAACAGCTCACGCGCGCCCTCGGCGGTCCCGGTGAACAGCACGGGCGGAAAGCCGGGGAAACCGACCGAGAACGGATCACTGCGCCGGGCGCGTCGCCGCAGGTAGCCCTCGAAATCCCAGCCCGCCGCCAGCCCATGCAGCAGTGACCAGCGTGGCGGGCTCAACGCTGTCATGTCGGTTACTACGGCGCGCGCCGGTGGCCGGTTCGAAACGGCTATTCCTGCTCGGCGCGGACTTTGCGGACCGTGCCCTGCGCGATCGCCGACAGTTTGGCCAGCCGCGCGTCACCGAGCGCGGTGACGGCATTGCCCAGCCGGTTCGTCACGAACGCGATCGACATCCGCAGATCGGGGTCGGCGTACGCGCCGGAACCGCCGATTCCGTAGTGGCCGAACGCCTGCCGCGGCTGCTGCTTGGTCATCAGCACCGGCCGGTGATAGCCGAGGGTGAAGCGCAACGGCAGGCCGAGGACGTAATCGCGGCTGTCGGTCTGCTGGGTCCGGTTGGCGTTCTCGATCGTCTCCGGCCGCAGGAACTGCACCGCCGAGTCGCCCCCGGGCGACGGGTTCTCGGCATCGCCGGAGTAGACGACGCCGCCGTTGGCGAGCGCGCCGTACATCCTGGCCAGCGCCCGGGCGGAGAAGACGCCGTTCCAGCCGGGCATCACCGCATCGTGCACGCGCGGGTCGCGCACCAGCTCGTCGAAACTCTCCGGCATGCCCGCCTCGGCCAGTCCGCGCGCGGGCCGCACCCACGACAGCACCGAAGACGCGGTGTTCCAGCGGATTCCCGGCGGCGCCAGGTGCGGGAAGATCTTGGCGATCCGGTGGCGCTGCGCGGCGGGCACCTGGAACCAGAACTCGTCGGTGCCCAGCGGCTCGGCCACTTCGCGTTGCAGCACCTCGGTGAACGGTTCTCCGGTGACCCGCTGCACGATCTCGGCGACCAGCCAGCCGAAGGTGATCGCGTGATAGCCCGAGGTGCGGATCCGGCGTGGATCGGCGGGGCTCTCGGCGAGCGCGGTGACCACGGCGCCGTAGTCGAGAATCCCCTCGCGACCTGGCACCAGCCCGCGCACCCGGTGCAGGCCCGCGCGGTGGGAGAGCACATCGCGCACGGTGATGTCGTGCTTGCCGTGCGCGGCGAACTCCGGCCAGTATTGCGCGACCGGCGCCTCGTAGTCGATGAGCCCGCGCTCGGCCAGCCGGTGCACGACCGTCGTCGCGACGCCCTTGCCGGTGGAGAAGGTGAGCGCGATGTTCTCGCCGTTCCAGCGCTGATCCTTGGCGGCCCAGCCTGCCCAGATATCGACGACGGGCCTGCCGTCCAGATAGATCGCCAGCGCGCCGCCACCGCGGTTGGGCTGCGGGAACATTCCGAAGAATTGGTCGGCCAGCCGGATGAACCGCGGATCGACCAGCATCTGCCGTGGCGCCGCGAGCGGCGTACCGCCGGGTTGTGTCAGGGGCCCGAAATCTCCCGCCGCTGCTGTCACCATCGGGTTCACCTCCTGATGCAGGGTCGGCCGGGGCCGGAATCCCAAGGGTAGCCCAGTGCCCCACCCATCGGGACGGAGTCGACGCCGGTGGCTCCGGTGGTGTATTCACAGAAGGTGTTTGCAGACCAGTCCATCGGCCGGCTCGTCGGCGCCGTCGCCATCGCGGTGACCGCGTTCGTCTCGACCGGGTGCGGTGGCACCATCGACGGCCACGCACAGCCGGCGATCGACGTCGTCCCCGCCACCGGCACCTCGCCAACCACCAAGCCGGGCAAGCCCACCTCGGGTAAACCGACGACGAGCAAACCGGCGCCCACCTCGGGCCGTGGTGACACCGACTTCCAGGCCAGCGTCGGCGATTGCGTCGCGCTCGGCGGCACGGTGAACGACGCCACCATCACCAAGGCGTCCTGTGGCAGCCGCTCGGCGAACTACAAGGTCATCGGCAAGGCCGAGAACAGCAGCGGGTGCGTCAGCGACCGCGACAACTTCTACGCCGAGACCCTCAACGGCATCGAGACCGGCGCGCTGTGCCTCGACATCGACTGGGTGGTCGGCGGCTGCATGGACGTCGGCGGCGACGAACCCCAGCGCATCGACTGCGGCGAAACCGGTTCCGAGCCGGTCAAGGTCGTCACGATCAAGAACAACACCGACAGCGTCGACGACTGCCCCGACAGCGCCGACTCGGGCTTCAAATACCCCGAGCGCCGCGTCGTGGTCTGCGTGGAGAGTCTGTAGCCCGGCGAAACACCTCGGCGCCAGCTAGTTTGGAGAGGTGGCACCGACCAGGACGGTTCGGCTCAACTCCGCGACGGGGCGGTGGATCCTGCTGGCCACCATCCTCGGCTCCTCGATGGCGTCGCTGGACGCCACCGTCGTCTCGGTCGCGCTGCCGCGCATCGGCGAGTCGCTGCACACCGATGTCGCCGGACTGCAGTGGACGGTCAACGGCTACACCCTCACCCTCGCCTCGTTCATCCTGCTCGGCGGCTCGCTCGGGGACCGGCTCGGGCGCAGGCGCGTCTTCGTCTGGGGGATCGCCGGATTCGCGATCACCTCGCTGCTGTGCGCGGTCTCGGTGAACATCGAGATGCTGGTCGTCGCCCGGTTGCTGCAGGGTGTGGCGGGCGCGTTGCTCACGCCAGGCAGTCTCGCGCTGATCTCGGCGTCCATCGACGAGCGTGATCAGGGCAGCGCGATCGGGTTGTGGTCGGGGCTCGGTGGGGTGGCCGGCGCGTTCGGGCCGCTGCTCGGCGGCGGGCTCATCGATCTCGTCGGGTGGCGCGCGATCTTCCTGCTCAATGTGCCGTTGGCGCTGGTCGTGGCGATCGTCGCGCTCCGATCGGTGCCGGAGAGCCGTGATCCGGACGCGCCGACGCGCATCGATGTGCCCGGTGCGGTGATCGTGGCGGTCGCGTTGGGCGCGCTCACGCTCGGCTTGATCGACGGCTATCCCGCGCTGGTGGTCGTCGGCGTCGTGGCGCTGGCCGGTTTCGTGGTCGTCGAGCTGCGCAGCCCGAATCCGCTGGTACCGCCGTCGCTGTTCGGTTCGCGGGTGTTCACCGCGGCGAACCTGGTGACCCTGTTCGTCTACGCCGCGCTGGGCGGGGTCTTCTTCCTGCTGGTGCTGCAGTTGCAGCTGGTCGCCGGGTACTCGCCGATGGCGTCGGGCGCCGCGAGTCTGCCGGTGACGCTGCTGATGCTCGTGCTGTCCGCGCCCGCGGGACGCTGGGCGCAACGGCACGGGCCACGGCTTCCGATGACGGCCGGTCCGCTGCTGGCCGCCGCCGGTGTCTTCGCGCTGCAACGGGTCGGGCCCGGCGCGAACTACCTCACCGATGTGCTGCCCGGCGTGCTGGTCTTCGGGCTCGGGCTGTCGGTCCTGGTCGCGCCGCTGACCGGCGCGGTGCTGGCCGCTGTGCCCGTCTCCGACGCGGGCATCGCCTCCGGGGTGAACAACGCGGTCGCCAGGACCGCACAGCTGCTCGCCGTCGCCGCGCTGCCCGGGCTGGCGGGGTTGTCGGGCGCCTTCAGCGACCCCGTCGCTTTCGCCGCGGGCTTCGACACCGCGATGCGCTGGTGCGCGGTGCTGCTGCTGATCGGCGCGGTCGTCGCGGGTGTGCTGCTGCGCGTGCCGCGCCGGGCGCCCGAGCCGGAGCGGGTCGACTGCCTGCCGCACTGCGCGGGCGCCGACGGACCCGCGCTCGCGCCGACACCGAAATGAGTGGGCCGCGTGGACGATTCCACGCGGCCCGCTCGGTCTCCGGCGATCTCAACAGCGCGCCTAGATCGGGTGGAAGCCCGCTCCCACGCCGCCGCGGGCATTGATGTCGTTCATGATCGAGCTCATGTTCGTGCCGACCTCGGGACCGAAGCAGGCAACGGCGAGGTAGGCGTTCACCATGCCGACCAGGGTCGAGCCGACGACGACCGGTGCGCCGGAATCGCCTTCGACGACACACATCTGAGTCCAGGTCTCGGTGTTGGTCTGGAAGACGTCACCCCAGGTGATACCGCAGGTGTTGCCGGTGGTCCGGCCTTCCTTGCAGACGATCGTCGGGAACTGGGCAGGTCCGCCGAGACCGGTGATGGTGACGTTGCCGATCCGGTTGACCGGGATGATCCGCCCCGGCGTGAACTCGATGACCGCGTAGTCGAGCTCGTTGTTGCTGTAGGCGAACCGGCCGATCTCGCCGAATCCGCGGTCGACCTCGGCGGCGACGGAGGCGCCCGCGTCGCCGCAGTGGCCGGCGGTCAGGCCGACGAGTCTGCCCGCGCCGTCGTAACCGACGGTGGTGAGCGTGCATTCGAACATGCTGTCGATGACGATTCCGGAGCCGCCACCGAGCACCGGCGGGCCGGGTTGTGCCTGCGAGGCGCCCGCGCCGATGCCGAGCAGTGCGGCACCGAGAGCGACGGCGAAGGCAGCGTTGGCCATCTTGGCGAGTGTGGTGAACATGTCCCTCCAGACGTCGGAAGTCCGCACGATATCAATTCATTCTGCCTATCGTGCCTGGAAAGCGTCCCGGGCGCGCCCTGCCGCCACACCCTCCCATTGTCATAGCGGTTATCTATGAAAAAAATGATCAATTGACCAGTTTTGAGTTGTTCCTGTGATCTGTTCGGGCATTCCCTCGGGGGGTTCGTTATGAATGACAGTTTTCCGCAATATTTATTTGGCGCGACCGCTGGTACTGGGAATCCGCACGGAAATCGACATCGGACGTAATCGCGCTGCCGCCCACAATTACGGGCTGTATGGTCCGACATGGCAGGATTCATAGCTGTTGACGACAGTGACCTCTGTCTATGACAGCGCTCACATGTCGGTGGTGTGTTCTGCGCTACTCCGTAGTAAGGTGCGTCAAGCAAACAAAGTCGTCGGGGTATAGGTGACCTGGCGTCGAGAGGGGTATTAGCAGTGCAGTCGACCGAGAGTCCGCCCGCCCGTTCACGAGTCAGCGAAGCTGTCGACCGGACCAAGGGCCTTTGGGACGACCATCCGAAGAAGTCCCTCGAGACGTTCGGCCGACAGATCACGATGGGTTTCGAAGCGATCACGGAGTTGATCGTCGCGATCTTCCGCAGGCGCTTCCCCTTCGACGAGTTCGTCCGTCAGTGCGCGTTCATGGCCAACGTCGCCGCCGCGCCGACGCTGCTCGTCGCCATCCCGATCGCGGTCATCGTGTCCATCCAGGTCGGCGCGGTCGCCGGCCAGGTCGGTGCGACCTCGTTCATCGGCGCCGCCAACGGCCTCGGCATCATCCAGCAGGGCGCGCCGCTGGTCACCTCGATCATGATCGCCGGTGCGGTCGGCTCGGCGGTCTGCGCCGACCTCGGCTCCCGCACGATCCGTGAAGAGATCGACGCGATGAAGGTCATGGGCGTCGATCCGCTGCGCAGGCTGGTCGCCCCCCGGCTCGGCGCGGCGATGATCGTCAGCCTCCTGCTGTGCGGGTTCGTCGTCTTCGTCGGCTTCATCACCGGCTACATGTTCAACATCTTCGCCCAGGCTGGTACCCCCGGCTCCTACATGAGCACCTTCGCGTCGTTCGCGGTCACCCGCGACCTCGCGGTGGCGCTCCTCAAGTCGGTGATCTTCGGCATCATCGCCGCGATCATCGCCTGCGACTCCGGCCTGAACGCCCGTGGCGGCCCCGGTGGCGTCGCCAACGCGGTGAACTCGGCGGTGGTCAGCTCCATGGTGATGCTGCTCGGTGTCAACGTGGCGATCACGCAGATCTACGCCGCTGTCTTTCCCCCACAGGTGGTCTGAGCCATGTCATCTTCAACATACGTACCCCCGCTGCTGCGGCCGCTACGCCAGCTCAAGGCGGCGGGCAAAGCACCCGTCGACCTGCTCGCCCGCCTCGGTCACCAGGTCTTCTTCTTCCTGCGGTCCGTCGGCTCGATTCCGCTGGCGTTCAAGCAGTATCCGAAGGAAGTCTGGCGGCTGCTCTCCGACGTCACGTGGGGCAACGGCAATATCGTCGTCGGTGGCGGCACCATCGGTGTCATCCTGATCATCAGCGCCTTCGGCGGCATGACGGTGGCCATCCAGGGTCACACCTCGCTGAACCTGCTCGGCCTGAGCCCGATCACCGGCGCCATCTCGGCCTTCGCCACCACCCGTGAGCTCGGCCCGCTGCTGGCGGCGCTGGCCTTCGCCGCGCAGGCGGGCTGTCGATTCACCGCCCAGCTCGGCGCCATGCGCATCTCCGAGGAGATCGACGCGCTCGACTCGATCGCCATCCGCCCGCTGCCCTACCTGGTCAGCACCAGAATGATGGCCGCGGTCATCGCGATCGTGCCGCTGTACTGCATCGGCTTGGTGATGGCCTACATCTCCTGCTCGGTCACCGTGCAATTGATCGGTGGGACGGCGGCGGGCACGTACTCGCACTACTTCTACCAATTCCTGGTGCCGACCGACGTGCTGTACTCGCTCCTCAAAGCGGTCGTGTTCGTCATGATCACGACGTTCATCCAGTGCTACTACGGCTTCTTCGCCTCGGGTGGTCCCGAAGGCGTCGGCGTGGGGGCGGGGCGGGGGC
>NZ_JBHXMY010000085.1:9997-15088 GCF_042720195.1 Nocardia sp. NPDC058497
CCCCCCCCACCCAGGGCGGGGGGGGGCCCCGCGGGGGGGGGCCCCGCGGGGGTCGGCGTCGCGGCCGGCCGCGCGATCAAGATGTGCATCATCCTGGTGGTGTTCGCCGACCTGTTCATGACTTTGGCGATCTGGGGCGTCGACCCCGGAATCAGGATCTCGGGGTAGGCGCGCGATGATCATCGATCCCAGTGGGCGCGGTCCCACGATGAAACAGCTGTACATCGCCGGAGCCTGTGGTCTCGCCGTCTTCGCGGTGATTCTCGGGTTCCTGATGGCCAGGTACCAGGGCTATTTCGTGCCCAAGGTCAATGTGGCCGCCAACCTGTCGACGACCGGTGACGGGCTGCCCTCGGACGCCGACGTGAAGTTCCGCGGCGTGCTCGTCGGCGTCGTCAAGGACGTCGAGATCGTCGACAAGGGCGCGGTGCAGAAGGTGAACATCGAGCTCAAGCCCGAGTTCGCCGGCGACATCCCGGCCAACGTCACCGCGCGCGTCGTGCCGAGCAACCTGTTCGCCGTCACCTCGGTGGAGCTGGTCTTCAACGGACCCTCCGGCGGGCAGTACCTGAAGGAAGGCTCGCAGATCCCCGAGGACCGCAGCCAGGGCACCATCGCGCTGCAGGACACGCTCACCACGGTGCGCGACATCCTCAACGAGGTCGACCCGGTGCAGCTGGGCCGGGTGCTCGGCACCCTCACCCAGGCGCTCGACGGCAGCGGCCGGGTCCCCGGCTCCACCATCCAGCGCCTCGACCACTGGCTGACCACCGTCGCCGACGCGGGCCCGAACCTGGGCGGCATGCTCGACAACTTCTCGGCCTCGGCGCGCGCGCTCAACCAGTCGGCGCCGGAACTGCTCGACGTGCTCGGCAGTTCGGTGCAGACCGCGAACACCATCGCGACCAAGCGCGACCAGCTGATCGCGCTGCTCGCCGGTGCCAGCGCCACCACCGACCGGGTCAACGACCTGTTCGCGGCCAACCCCGATGTCGGCAAGGAGGTCACCACCGGCATGAACGCCACCCTGGGGGCCCTCGCCAGCGATCCGGCCTCGATCACGCGGACCTTCGACGTGTTCGGTCCCTCGCTGGCCAAGCTGAACACCACCTTCCACGGCGGCCCCTCGGGCAACCAGATGGTGTGGAACGCGGGTCTGACGTTCACCCCGTACCAGCCGAACACCGTCGCGGACTGCCCGCGCTACGGCGACCTGCTCGGGCCGAGCTGCTTCACCGCGCCCGCCGAGGTCAGCCTGCCGCCGCTGCCGGAGAGCGTGCGCCCGCGCGCACTCGACTCGGCCGCCGGACTGCCGCCGCTGGTGGCGATCCCGGGCATGCCCGAGATCCCCGGCCTCACCACGCCGGGCATCGCACCGATGCAGACGGCCAACGGCACCGAGGTGAAGCCGTTCGCGGGCACGCCGCTCGAGGGCCTGGTTCCGTCGATCCAGATTCCGGGTCTGCCCGGTGGCGCGCCTGCCCCGGCGGCCGCGCCCGCCGCGGCGCCGGAACAGCCCGCGACGGTGCCGGCGGGCAAGCCGATCTCCTACCAGGGCGAAGCGGCGATGACTCAACTGCTCGGGCGTAAGCCGACGGCATCCGAATTCCTGCTGCTCGGTCCGATTTTGAAGGGCGGAACCCTGCAAGTGTCCGAAAACGGGGGTGGCGCATGAGCATCCGCAAGCCACTGATCGGGTTCAGTATCTTCGCGCTCGTTTCTCTGCTGGTCATCGTGGTCGTGTGGAACACGCTCGCCCGCACGGTCGACGGAGACACCCGCAAGTACACCGCGATCTTCACCGATGTCCTGGGCCTGCGGCCCGGCGACGATGTCCGCATGGCGGGCGTGCGCGTCGGCAAGGTCGAGAAGATCGAGCTCGACGGCAAGAACGACGCCAAGGTGTCGTTCATCGTGCAGAGCGACCAGACGGTCTTCGACGACACCAAGGCCCTGGTCAGGTACCAGAACCTGATCGGTCAGCGCTACGTCGCGCTGACCCCGGGCACGGCGCCGAGCCCGAAGGCGCTCGAGAGCGGTTCGGTCATCCCGATCGACCGCACCGAGCCCTCGTTCGACATCTCCGCGCTGCTCAACGGTTTCCAGCCGCTGTTCCAGGCGCTGGAGCCCGCCGAGGTCAACGCCATGTCGGAGACGCTGATCCAGGCACTGCAGGGTGACGGGGTCTCGCTGTCGTCCTTCATCGTCCAGGCGGCGCAGCTGGCCTCGGATTTCCAGCGTCGGGACGCGATCTTGTCCGACGTGATCACCAACCTGTCCGGTGTGATGGCCGGGTTGGCCAAGCGAGGGGATGAATTGGAGACCCTGGTTACCCAGACCCGGGCGCTGATCGGCGGGCTCTACGAACAGGGACAGTCGCTGCAGGCCTCCACGGTCGTGCTCGCCGACGCGACGACCTCGCTGGTCGGCATGGTCGGCAAGATCCAGCCCAAGCTGGCGGCGGCGCAGAACTCGTCCACCGCGGCGCTCAATCTGCTGCTGGCCAACGGCGCCAAGCTCGACCAGGTCGCGATCGACATGCCGTCGATGCTCGCCGACCTGGGCCGGATGACCTCCGAGGGCACCCACGCCAACGCCTACCTGTGTGGCCTGGACATCTCGCTCTACGGTGTCCTGTTCCCGCGTGGTCTGTTCAGCCAGATCGGTGGCACCTCCCACTCGGAGGTCTGCAGATGAGCAAGCTGAAGAAGACCTTCCTCGGCAACCGCAACTTCTGGCTCGGTGTGGTCGGTTCGCTGGTCATCGTGCTGCTGCTGGTCGGTTCCAGCATCTACCAGTTCATCGGCCTCGGCAGGCAGTCGATCGAGGCGGAGTTCGTGCAGGCCGCGGGCATCAAGACCGGCGACAAGGTCGCGGTCTCGGGTGTGCAGGTCGGCACAGTCACCGGTGCGCGGATCGAGGGCGATCACGTGGTGGTCACCCTCGACGTGGACAACTCGCTGAAGTTCGGCCCCGACGCGCACGCCGCGATCAAGATGGCCACGCTGCTCGGCGCTCGCTACGTCGACCTGCAGCCGGGTGACGGGTCGGGCCTGAAGGGCAAGACCATCCCGCGCAGCAACACCGACGTGCCCTACGACATCGCCGATGTCGTGCAGGTCGGTACGCCGAAGTTCCAGGAGCTCGACACCAAGAAGCTGGCCGCCTCGCTCAACACGATCAACAGCCAGCTCGGTGAATCGCCGGAGCTCGTCACGCAGGCGCTCGACAGCGTCGGCGCGCTGGCCAAGGTCGTCGACCGGCGCAAGGTCGAGGTCGACAGCCTGCTCAAGGACCTGAACCGGGTCACCCAGCTGCTGGCCGACAACCGCAACAGCATCCTGCTGGTCATCACCCAGGGCGAGGCCATCGCCAACCGGGTGATGGAGCGGCAGAACCTGCTGCGTCAGCTGCTCGACAACATCGCCACGCTGACCCGTCAGCTGGAGGAGATCGGCGCCGAGAACGGTAACCAGTTCGGCGGCACCATCGGTCAGCTCAACACGATGGCCGAGGGTCTGCAGAAGAACAAGGACAATCTCGACAAGCTGCTGCAGATCGGTCAGCCCACAGCGCGCTACTTCAACAACGCGCTCGGTAACGGCAACTACGGCGACGTCTCGCTGCCGTGGCTGTTCCCCGACAACTGGCTGTGCTTCGTTCAGGTGATCCAGGGGTGCGCAGGATGAAACTGACTTCCAAGTTCCGCGGCAAGACGCTGGCCCGATCCCTGATGATCGGCGCCACCGCACTGACCCTGGGCAGCTGCTCGCTGCTGCCCGGCCAGGTGAACGACGCGCTCGGCCGCTCGACCAAGATCACCGCCGACTTCGAGAACATCGCCGGCATGTACGAGGGCAACGAGATCATGGTCCTCGGCCTCGCGGTGGGCAAGGTCGACAAGATCATCCCCAAGGGCACCTACGTCGAGGTCCACATGACCATCGACGCCGGCGTCAAGATCCCGAAAGACGCGATCGCCGCGATCATCTCGCCCTCGATCGTCACCGACCGCCACATCGAGATCTCCCCGCCCTACACCGGCGGTGAGGCGATGGAGTCCGGCCAGCACCTGACCAAGGCCAACACCAGGACCCCGGTCGAGCTGGACACGATGATCAAGACCATCGACCAGTTCTCCGCGGCGCTCAAGCCCGAACCCGGCCAGGAAGGCCTCGGCCCGCTCTCGGGCCGGGTGCTCTACCCGGTGCTCAACGGCAACGGCCAGAAGATCCGCGAAACCCTCGACGCGCTCTCGAGCGCGCTCAAGGTCGGTGTCGACAACAAGGACGCCATCTCCAACATCATCATCAAGCTCAACGAGCTGACGACGATGCTGGCCGACAACGATCAGTCGGTCCGCGATTTCAGCGACCGGATGACCGCCATGTCGGGGCTGCTGGCCGAGCAGGCTCCCGGCCTGCAGGCCACCCTGGACCAGCTCAACCAGTTCCTGGCCAACACCTCGACGACCTTCGCCGGGCACGCCGACGAGCTGTCCGCGTCGCTGACGGGGCTGACAAACGTCACCAACCAGCTGCGCGCCAACTCCGGCGCGATGGTCGAGATCGTCGACATCGTCCCGCTGCTGATGCAGAACATCGACGGCGCGATCAACAAGGAGAAGGGCTTCGTCCGGCTGCACGGGTTGATCGGCACCGCGCTCTCGGGCGAGGTCGTCAGCGTGTTCTGTGAGCGGATCCAGATGAAGTCCGATGGTTGCCGTTCCGGAAACATGCAGGATTTCGGGCCTGACTACGGCCTCACTGCCGCACTGCTCGGACTGACGAAATGACCCTACGTATGACGATGAAAGCCCGCCGCGCGCTCGTCGCCGCGGCTGCGACCGCCACGGTGGCGATCACTTCCGGCTGCGGATTCACCGTGGAGGATCTGCCGCTGCCCAAGCCGGGCGCCGAAGGCGATACCTACACGATCCAAGCGGAGTTCGACAACGCGCTGAACCTGCCCGATCAGGCGAAGGTGAAGATCGGTGGTTCCGATGTCGGTGTGGTTTCCGGCATCTCGACCAAGAACTTCCAGGCCTTGATCGACATGCAGATCAGCAAGGACATCCAGCTGCCCAAGGGC
>NZ_JBHXMY010000086.1:0-15083 GCF_042720195.1 Nocardia sp. NPDC058497
ATCATGACCAGCCAGTGCGCCCAGCCGACGGTGCGGAACTTGTTCATCCGCGTATGCGCGATGAACTCGACGAGCATGGTCTTGAACCGCGGGAAGAACGGTCGCCACCGGTCCGGCGCGGACTGGCCGATCGTCACGGCCTTGCCGATGTTCCATGCGCCGCTGAGGAACGACGCCCAACAGAACAGGCTGAGCACTGCTCCAATCGTGCCCAACGTGATTGTCAGGGCATTCATGTCGCGACCTTTCTTTAGAGGCAACACGAGGGTCGTGGGCGAGAGAACTCGCCCAGTTGGCTCGTATCGTAACCGGCGCTAAGTTACCGGCCAGTAACTACCGGTGTCCACCGTAGGATCGGCATTCGTGCTCTGACCTTGTTTACTGCGGCTTGACCTGGGTTTTGCCTGTGAGCAATATCACATAATTGTTTGCCTCAGGGTGTCCAAGTCTGCTGGTGAACACCGTAAACCGTGCGTGATCTGCGG
The DNA here is from genome assembly GCF_042720195.1 of Nocardia sp. NPDC058497. Lineage (NCBI taxonomy): Bacteria > Bacillati > Actinomycetota > Actinomycetes > Mycobacteriales > Nocardiaceae > Nocardia > Nocardia sp. NPDC058497. Next base: position 486 of record NZ_JBHXMY010000086.1, read on the forward strand.
CGGAGCTAAGGTCAGGCTTACTCCGGCGATCAAGATTGCTTCTGGCTTCCCAGGTTTCGGTCCATTAGGCTCCAGCTGTTCTGTCTGCTGTGCCGGTCTTCACACTGCTCGGGGAGAAGTTAGGGACACCTCATGGTGTGTCCCTGCTTGACGGGTCTCGCGTGTCGCGGATCGCACATCGCACCACACCTGATGGATTGGACCTTGAATGAACTTCCGTAGGACCACTGCGGCAGCCGCGTTGGTTATCGGTGCTATGACCGTGTCCATGGGCACCTCGCATGCTGAAGAGGCCCCGCAGGACATCAAGTACTCGGTGAAGCTGGTCGACAAGACCGTCGTCGCCACCCTGCAGAACGGCACCTTCTCGCTCGTCGAGCAGGCGGGCGAGACGCCGGACGCGCCCAAGACCAAGGTTGCCGAGATCAAGGACAGTCGGGGGGCTGTCGTGGTCTCGCTGCCGATCGATTACGCGATCAACGGTGTCGACATCCCGATGAAGACCGAGGTCGCCCAGGACAGCAAGGTCCTGGCGCTGACCCCGGAGAAGCCCGCTGGTGTCGAGATCGGCCAGGAGACGGTCGTTCCGCAGCCGGTTCTCAAGGGCACCGAGATCGCCTCGGTTCAGGAGAACCAGAAGGCGATCAACGACTTCTCCAGCAAGTTCAGCATCGGTACCGCGATCGGTACCTTCGTCGGCACCGCGATCGGCGCCATCGTCGGTTGTGGCCTCGGCCTGATCGCGGTGCTGGCCGGTTGCATCGTCGGTCTGCCGCTGGGCGCCACCATCGGCGGCATCCTCGGCATGATCGCGATCGGCGGCCCGACCATGATGGTCGCGGGCTTCGAGCTGCTGCAGGTGCTGCAGGCGCCCGAAGGCACGTCGGCGTGGGCCGACAAGCCCAAGCCCGCGAACTGATTCGGCTTCGCCCCGAACAGCTCTACGCGAAGGCCCCGCTCCGATCCGGAGCGGGGCCTTCCGCGTTCTCAGCCCAGATCAACGACCCCGGACAGTGATTCCGAGCCGCCCGCTTCCCCGTGACGGCCGAACGTACGCTCGGCAATGGTGTAGTGACCGTCCTCCCGTACCAGCAGCACCGTGCTCGCGCGGGTGCCGTGCAGATCGTGGGCGACGAAGCGCGCCGAGGCAGCCCGCTCGAACTCCAGCGGAATCCCGGTGCGCGGCAGGAGCTCGTCGGGCGCTTCGGTGCGGTCGGCGAGCAGTGCGAAGTAGTCCTCGACGGAATGCGGCGCGGTCGCGACGATGTCGTGCAGACCGGCCAGCCCGGTGGCGACCTTCGGCCACAGCGGCGGTGCGCCGACACCGGTGACCACCGGAGCCTGGGGACGGGTGTGGATCAATCCGGGCTCCGACGCCAGATGAGCGGAATTGGACAGCGCGTGCAGACCGGGAGCCAGTTCGGTCGGCCCGGTGCCGCTGCGATTGGAATGCCACCACAGCGTGCGCAGGTCGCCGACGAGCAGGTTGTAGCCGATGTAGTCGTCCGGCGCGGTGGCGATCGCGGCCAGGTAGTCCGAGGGCGACGCGGCACCGCGCAGGTAGTCCATCAGCAGTGCGCCGCGGGAGCGCGGGCGCGGCGGGGTGTCGTGCGGATTGCGGACATTGGTGACCGTGGCGAACCGCGGGTCGTCGGTGCGCAGACCCAGCCAGGTACCCGGTGCGACGGCGCCGAGATCACGCCCGGCCAGCAGCATTTCCCCAGGCCAGCGGCGCAGCGACTCGGTGTCGCGGGTATAGAACTCGTCCCGGTTGGCGGCCACGATCAGCCGGTACTCGGGGTGCGCCCGCCAGGCGAGCAGAACCAAACACATGCCCCCAGCATGCCCTGGACGCCGGAAGGCCGGTAGCGCACTGCTACCGGCCTTTCCGAGCTGCTCTGTGCCCGCGGAAACCGCGATCAGTTGGTGCGAACCGCCAGACCCGGGTTGTCCGAGAGAACGACGCTCAGCGGCTGCGCGAACAGCTGCGGGACGTCACCGGTGATCGCGCCGATGATGTTCGGGATCTCGCAGATCGGGTAGTCGGCGACCGACGACGCGCTGGAGATGCCGAGCGCGAGGCGACCGGTCACGATCGCGCCGCCCGAATCGCCGGGCAGGGCGCAGATGTTGGCCGAGAAGCTCTGCGTCATCTGCCGATCGCCGACCTGCACGGTCTGGTCGACACCGTTGATGATGCCGCAGCTGAAGCCGGTCCGCGCGCCCGACTTGCAGACCGGGGCGCCGACCACCGGGGTGGCCACCCCGTCGACCGCGATCGGGGCGTTGCCCGGCACGCGCACGAGGTTGTTCTCGAAGCGGGCGCGGGCGTTGTCGTTGATCCGGATGATCGAGTAGTCCTGCGCGCCGAGCACCGACTTCGAGAAGGTGCCGAGCTGGGCGCCCGCACGGTCACCGTTGAGCTCGTAGACGGCGGCGGCAGCGTCGGTACCGGCACTGCCGAGATCGGGGTTGCAGTGACCCGCCGAGATGTTGACGACGTTGCCCGCGCGGTCGGTGCCGTTGAAGCCGAGCGAGCAGCGCAGCGAGCTGCGGCCGACCACCGAGGCGTAGCCGTCGCCACCGGCCAGTGCGCCGTTGCCGTCGCCTGCCACCGGGGTGGCTTCCAGCTCGACGCGCTCGCCTGCCACGGGCGGCGCGGTGACGACGACGCGAGACGGGTCGATGAAGCTGGGCAGCGGCAGCCCGGCCTGGTCGACGCGCACCGCGATCGCGTTGTTCACGGGATCGACGACGACGCCACGCACGAGGGCGGCGATCTCCGGCGGCGCGGCGGCCAGCCAGTTCTCGAACGCGGTCTTCTCGCCGCGCAGCGCGGACTCGCTCTTGGCGACATTGCGGACCTCGTAACCGGCCGACTCGGCGGCTTCGCGGGCCTGGTCGATACCGGGGCCCTGTGCGAGCGCGACGACGGCGTTACCGGCGTCGTTCAGCCAGGCGCCGGCGAACGTCGCCGGGAACTGCCGCTGGGCGGTGGTGGAGAACGCGGCGACCTGCTGTGCGATATCGGCGCGGCGCAGGTACTCCTCGGGCGAGATCTTCAGATCGCGGGTGACCGCCTCCACCAGCTGGGCGGGCAGGTCGGGGGTGGGCTGCGCATCGGCAACCGCCATCGTAGGGCCGAACAGCAGAATCGCCGCCGAAGCGGCGATCATGGACTTCCGAGCTCTTCTCGAGCTTCGCGCGGACGGGGTGCGACCCATACGTGGCAGGAGCATGATCGAACTATATGGGCTGGAGCGGGTTATGCCTACTCGGACCGGGCAAGAGATTTCGCTCACCCGGTCCGTGTGTTCACTTCGTTATCGGCTCAGCCCGCGTTCGGCTTGGTACGCACCGTGATTCCGCTGCCGAGACCCCCACCGGAGGTGGCCTCGATATCGGCCAGGATGGGCCGGATCGGGATGCCGAGCGAGGCGGTGCCGCCGTAGGGGGCCAGCTGGGTGTTGGCCTCGGTGCAGTTGGGCGCCTCGGAGGCGTTGGAGCCGCTGGTGATGCCGAGCGCGAGGGTGCCGGTGACGATCGCGCCGCCGCTGTCGCCGCCCAGGGTGCAGGCGGTGCTGGCGAAGCCACGGATGGTCTTGCTGACGCCCTCGGCGGTGAACAGCTGGGTCTCCACCCGATCCGCCGAGACGAAGCCGCAGGTGAAGGTGGAGGACTGGCCGGTCTTGCAGACCGGGGCGCCGGTGACCGGTTCGGCGGTGCCGGTGATCGCCAGCGTCGTACCGTTCGCGCCGCGCACCCGTGGCTGATCCATGCCCGCGTTGACCGCGCGCTCGTTCAGCGTGATCACCGAGTAGTCCAGCGCGGCGGGCCCGCCGAGCACCGCCTTGGCGAACGAACCGACCTCGGGGCTGCTGGGGATGTCGCGCACGTTCGGCACGTAGACCGGCGCGTTGCCGCCGTTGTCGATGTTCGGGTTGCAGTGGCCCGCGGAGATATTGAGCGCGTTGCCCGCGGCGTCGGTGCTGTTGAAGCCGAACGAGCACACGTCGACGCCGCGCAGGGTCGCGTCGTGCAGGTCCTTGGTCGCGGTGATGTAGGTGTCGCCGCCCATCGGCTTGCGCTCGACCGGCCCGCCGCCGCCGGGGGAGAGCACCACCTTGATGGTGGCGATCAGGGTCGGCAGGTTCAGCAGGTGGCCGGTGCCGGTGTTGGCGACGTTGAGCACCAGCTGGCTGTTGAGCACGTCGATGGCGATCGAGCTGATCGGCGCGGAGATCTCGCGCGGCAGGCTCGCGATCCACTGGCTCAGTTGCACCAGCGCGCCTTCCAGGCCGGTGGCCGAGATCGGGGCGAGGTGGGTCTGGTACCCGTCGGCCGCGGCGAGCTTGCCCGCGTCGGCGTTGGTGACCGCGACGACGGCCTTGCCTTCCGGCGTCAGCCAGGCGCCTGCGAAGGAGTCGGGGTTCTCGGCGCGGAAGTCGGCCGCGTAGTCGCGCAGCTGTTGTGCGCGGGCGGCGCGGTCGAGGTATTCGGTCGGGGTCATCCCGAGGTCGCGCGAGAGGGCCGTCACCAGTTCGGCGGGCAGGGCGTCCGCAGAAAGCTGAAGCGGCGCGGCGGGTTCAGCCGCAGCGATACCCGAGCCGAGCAGGGGTGCCAGGAGAACAGTCGCGGCGAAACCGGCGGAGGCTGCCTTGACTGCGGCGCGACGCGCCACCAACTTGCGCATGAAATCCCTTCGTCGGCACGAGTGATCGAGACCACCGCCGGCGGCTGTGATGTCGATCAGCGCATCACTCTAGGGCACGATCGCGCGGCGGGCGCGGTTACGGTACCGTTGCCGACTGGAGAGCGATAATCAGTCTTGCTCCTCTCCATCAGGCAGCCGTCCCTTGCGAGACGACGGTCCCCGCCTGACCAACCCCGACGGGGTTGTGCGGGGTTGGCGCTTCACAGCCTCCTGCCTCACCCGCTCGCGCGGGTTCGGTCTCATGGATGGCTCCACGTCCTGCCACCGACCCACTGTCGGCGGAACTCTGTTCACCCAGCAGCTGGGTTTCGCCGAGTCGGGCGAGATTGATCGCGGCATTGTGATCACGATCGATCGCGGCACCACAACGGTCACAGCGGTAGATGCGTTCGGCCAAGGTCAGGTTTGGCTTTCGCCCACCACAAGCCGAACATGTCTTCGAAGAAGGGAAGAACCGGTCGGCCTCCACCAATGTGGAGCCGTACCAACGGGCTTTGTATGCCAGCATCGTCCGTACCTGGGCGAGGGCGGCATCGGCGAGGGCGCGGTTCAAACCACGCTTGTAGACACCGCCGGCAGAACGCATGCCCGAAGCGTTCAGCGTTTCCACCACCACGACCCGGTGTTGCTGGGCAAGGCGAGTGGTCGCCTTGTGCAACACATCCCGGCGCACGTTCGCCGCGCGAGCGTGGGTTTTCCCGATCCGAGCCTGGGTTGCGCGCCAGCGTTTCGACGGCTGCCGCTTGCTGCGGGTGACCGGGTCGTAGGGGCCGTGTCGCCGGGCGGCGGTGCGCTGCAACGCTCGCAACCGGGCTTGTGCCCGGGTGAGTGGTTTCGGGGCCGAGACACGTTCGAGTTCGGTCCCATCTGCGGTGCCGACTACGAGGAGATCTTTCACTCCGACATCGATACCCACCACCGGAAACAGTGAGCGGTGCGCGTGGTCAGGGCGGGCTTTCGCATCCACGAGGGTCTGCAACGAACAATGCCAGCGACCCGCCGAATCTTGCGACACGGTGGCCGACAGAACCCGTCCGGTCCCGGCGCTGATCCTGCGGGCAAGTTTGCGGGTGGACTCGTAAGTACGGATCGCACCCAAGCGGGGCAAGGTCACATGGTGGCGATCGGGTTCGACCCGGATGACCCCGGTGGTGAATCGCACCGACCGCCGTGACCGACTGGTCTTGAACTTCGGAAACCCGACTGGTTTGCCCGCGCGTTCACCGGTGCGGGATTTCGACCAGTTGTCCAGGCCTCGGGCAAGCGCATCGAGACCAGTGTTGTAGGCCTCTTTCGAGTTCTCACCCCACCACGGCGCGACCCTAGTCTTGCGACTATTCCAGGTTCTGCGGAGCGCGGGCAGCGACCATCCCAACGGCGGGGTCAGCTGGTCATCGGTGATTCCGTAGCTGCGCTCCGCGTTCCGCTGATCCATCACGGCTTTCACCAGGGCGAGCATGTGATTATGAGCGAACCGCGCGGCCCCTCCATGCGAGCGCAATGCTCGCTGCTGGGCTGGAGTGGGGTCGAGCGCGAATCGGTAGGCCTGTACCACCCACCCGGCTGGGATTTCGAACCTAGCCATCAACGCCTCCCGGTCCTCGACGGCGCCACTCCGTACTGGCGGCGACGGACACGCATCCACGCACAGCCGCTGCCGCGCAGAGGCCGTCGAACGCTAAGCGTGTCAACCAATCACGATGTTCCACGGCAACCACCTTGGCAGAAGGGTCCGACAAGGATAGATGTTCCATGGCTATCGCGTATCACTGTCTGCTCGGTCCGATCGCACCCGCACCGGATCAGTTGTAGCCGGGAATCCGCATGGGTGAGGGGAGCGAGCCCGGCGGGTAGTTCTGGAACGGCAGCAGCGGGCGGGTAGTGCTGCGGCCGGGCGGGGTCGACGGCGCGGTGGTGGTCGGTTCCGGCGTGGTCGTCGGTGGCGCTTCGGTGCTGGTCGTCGGCTCCGGTTCGGGCTCGGTGGTCTCGGTGACGACCGGCTCCAGCGTGGCGGTCTCGGCGACCGGCGGCGGGGGCAGCGCGGGCGTCGGCGTCACGGTGAGCGAGTCGGGGCGCGCGTCGGAGATCGGCGGCGGAGTGGTCGGCTCGGCACCGCTCAGCACCACCGAGACCGCGACGCCGCCGAGCAGCAGCCCGACGAGCGCGGCGGCCGCGATCAGCAGCGGGGTCCGGCTGCGCTTCGCCGGCGCCGGCGCCGGCGGTTCGACGGGCACGACCGGCATGGCCGTGGTCGGGTTCAGCGCCTTCGTCGGCTGTGACATCACCGGCATCGCCGCCGAATACGCCTGCGCGGTCGCCGCCTGGCGCGGCACCGCGGGCATCACATCGGTAGCGACCATCGAGTTCTCGGTGACGATCGGATCGGGCGGGGTCGCGCCCGCCGGCGTCGCCAGCACCGCGACCAGCGCGGCCTGGGCGGCGGCCGTCGCGTACGAGCGGCCCGCGTCGGCATCGTCGGCGGCGGGCGGCAGCTCGTCCTCGCCGAGCAGCGCCACCGACTTCAGGCCCAGATAGTCCAGCGCCTCGCGCACACCGCGCACGATCTCCGGCGACCAGTGCGCCGGATGCGTGGCGTAGAACTCGGCGGGGCCGCTGAGGTGCTCGGTGGTGAGATCGATGAGGCAGAACATGGCCGTCGCCAGCAAATCCTCGGCGCGATAGGCCTCGCCGCCGTCGACATCCACCCCGGCCGGGTCGCCGACCGCGCGGACGAAACCGGCGATCGAGTGCGTGTGCTCGGAGGGCGCGGGCCCGCCGAGGGCCGCGTCACCGTCGTCGGACATGTGCAGCACCGCATCGCGCGCGACGATCCGCACCGTGTCGTCCTCGGTGACCACCGCGGCGATGCACTCGTCATCGGCCATGCGCAGGCCGACCCCAGTGGCCATCCGGTTTACCTCGCTTCGGCGTCGATGTCGTCCGCGTCGAGTCACACCAGTAGTGAACCGTGTCCCATGGCGCGGAGCATTGACAATAATTCCGATCGTGAGCGCGCGCCTATCCGGCGTCGGATTCGCGCGACGTGATGCTCCACGGTTTTCGCGGAAATGTACAGCCGAGCGCCGATCTCCCGGTAGGTCAGGCCGAGCAGCACCAGCTCGGCAACCTCGCGCTCGCGATCGCTGAGCGCGGCGGCCTCGCCGGTCAGCGGCGCGGGCCCGTCCGGTGTCTGCGGCAGCGGCTGCGCCGCGGGTCGCGACGGTTCGACGGGCTGGGCTTGGACACGTACCGACCGGGCGAGCTTGAGCAGGGTGGTCGCGGTCGCCGAATCGCCCGCCGCGAGCGCGGCCTCGCGGGCCAGGCCAGCCGCGTCCCAGGTGAGGCCGAGTTCGGCCAGCGCCGACACCGCGGCCTGCACCTCGGCCGCGGCGACGTTGCCACGCAGCACGAGCACCCAGGTGCGTCCGGCGTCGGCCAGTACGCCCGCCTGCCGGTCGCCCGCCGCCGCGGCCGTCTTCAGCGCGTGGGCGTGGGGTAGCAGCTCCTGTGGCGATTCGTCGGCCAGCGCGGCCTGCACCCCGTACCAGTGGAAGGAGTTGGTCCAGGCGGGCGCGCGACCGAGCTTGCGCAGCAGCGCCTTGGCCGCGTCGACGAGCGGGTCGATCCGGCGCACGTCGCGCAGCCGGATGCCCGCCAGCCACAGTTCGCCGATCGGCAACAGGCTCAACAGGTCGGCCTCGAGCTGGTCGAACAGCGGGCAGGCGGCTTGCCAGGCGCGCGTCAGCGCCGCGTGATCGCCGCCGCGGCGGGCCAGTCCCACCGCGAGGGCGTGCGCGAGGAGCTGATCGCGCGGGGCGAGCGTGGCGATGTCGATCCCGGCCAGTGTGCTCGCCGCGCCGCGTTCGTCGCCACCGAGCAGGGCGGTCCAGGCCGCCAGCACCGGCAGTTGATCGCCGGCCGCCCTGGCCAGCGAGTCCCTGGCGCGGCTCGGCTCGCCGGCGCCGAGGCAGAGCAGCGTGGCGATCGAGACCGCGGTGCTCGGCAGGTATCGATCGTCGCCGGTGTTGCCCGCTTGGATCAGGGCGGAAATCGCGGCGGTCGTGCCCGCGCCGTGCGGGTCGAGCGATTCGTGCAGCGCGGAGGCGATGAGTCGCGCGCCCGCGTCGGCCTCGGTCGGCGGCCAGTTTTGTGCGGCGCCGGACATCTGTGCCGCGCCGGCGAGGTCGCCCGCGAGGGTGAGCACCATCGCCGCGGACGCCCAGTCCGCACCGACGCGGTCGGGGCCGAGCCAGGTGTACAGCCCGGCCGCGCGGCTGACCAAGCCGCGCCGGGTGAGCACGCCCGCGCAGATGCGTACCGCGGCAACGAGTTCGGTGTGGGCGGCGTTGTCGGTGGTCAGCAGTGGTTCGGCCAGCCGGAGCGCGGTGTCGGTGTCACCGGCGTGTGCGGCGGCTTCGGCCCAGCGCACCGCGATCGACTCGACCGGGGCACCGGCCGCGGCCGCGGCGGCGTAGTAGCGAGTTGCCTGATCGGACTTCTCCGCTGTGCGGCACAGGAATTCGGCGAGACGGGGATCGACGACGCCGGACTCGGCCAGGATCAGCGCCGTCCGATCGCGTAGCAGGCCCGTGTCGATCCGCGCGGTGAGCAGCCTGCGCTGCACCTCGACATAGCGGCGGTCGCCGAGCAGGGTGCGCAGCGGGGCCACCGCGGGCGCGAGGAGCAGGTCGGCGTCGGTGACCAGTGCGCCCGCCCTGGCGCGGTCGATCAGGTCGTGCGCGGTATCGGTGCCGACACCGAGTACTTCGGTGAGTTCGGTTGCGTCCAAACCGGTTCCGGTCGCGGCGACGACCAGCGTCTCGAGCAGGTCCGGTTCGATCGTGTCCAGGATGGAGCGCGTCCAGGCGGTGACAGCGTCGTCGACGGCGCTCACGCATGACTCGAGCGGGGCCGAGCGGGCCGCGGACAGCGCCGCGACCACGCCGCCGGGAATGCCCGCGGTCAATTGGTGGATGTGCAGCGCGAGTGGCTGGGACACGGCCATGCCGAGTTCCCTGGCGAACGACGCGATGTCGGCGCTGCCCAGCGCCCGTAGGTCCACGGTTCGGCCGTGGCGCGCGACGGCCTCGGACAGGGCGCGCAGCCGGGGGTCGTGCGGGCGCGGCTGGGTCGCGAGAACGATCGAACGATTCCCGGATTCGATTGCCGCGCACAGGGTTTGTAACTCGGTGTCGGTGTAGCGGTGGACATTGTCCGCGATGAGCACCGAGCGGCCGTTGTCGCGAGCGGATTCGGCGACCGGGATGTCGCGGCCACGCAGATGCGCGCGAACGGCCTTGAGCAGCATCGACTTTCCGGTGCCCGCCCGGCCGCGGATCAGCAGCAGCACCGGCTGCTGAGCTGCGGTGTCGAATTCGCGGAAGATGGTTCGGGCGTTCGGGAAGGTGTCGAGGGCGATGTCAGCCACCGTTTCCTCCGAGGACCCGGCCCGGCAGCTGCGTGCCCGTTTCGATGGTCTCCTCGACCGCGCCGCCGACGCCGTCGAGCAGGTCACCGGGGTTCACCTTGATGGGTGGGACCTGCGGGCGCGGGGCAGGGGAGGGGGCAGGTGCCGGGGCGGGAGCAGGGGACTGTGGCTGTTCGGCGGGTGGCGCCTGCGCGGGTTGCCCGGTGGAGGGTTGTCCAGCTGCCGGCGCGGGTGCCGTGGTGCCGTCGGCGGTCGCACCGGCTGGTGCGGGTGTTCCCGCGGCGGGCGCGCCGGCGGGTGCCGCGGCTTCGGTGGTGCCGACCGGGATCGCACCCGGCGGCACGGCGGCGCTGGTCGCGCCAGGCTGGGACGGATCGGCGACGGTCGAGTCCGTGGTGTTCGGCGCCGACCCGGGAGTTCCGCCGGTGCTGGTCGACGCGGCGGCGCCGGGGGCGAGCGGCGCGCTCGTCGTCGCGTCGGGTCCGCTCGGCGCGGGCTGGGTGACGCCGCCGATGGCGAGGGTGCCGGTTGTCAGTGCGGCCATGATCAATGCCGCCGCGGTGACGAGCCCCGCGCGTTTCGCGGACGACATCCGGGCGGGTTCGGGGTCGGCGGGCGGCAGCGCGAGCTCCTCGACGACCGGTGCCGCCGACACCGGCGCCACGCGCACGGCGGGGATGGCCTCGGTGGGCACGGAGATCGCGGCCACGTCCAGTGCGATCTCGGCCGCGCCGTGCGCCGCGCTGGTCGCCGGGTCGGCGCAGGCGGTGACGGGCAGCCCGAATTCGCTCGAGATCAGCTCGGCGACCAGCGGGATCGCGCCGCCACCGCCGGTGAGCAGCACCCGGTTGACATCGCCGGGGGTGAGTCCGGCGCGGCGCACCGCGTCGCGGAGCAGGTTCATCGAGTCGAGCAGGATCGGCCGCAGCAGATCTTCGAGTTCGCCGCGGGTCAGCCGGACCTGTTCGATGCGGCGGGTGGGGTCGAGCGTGCCCACCGGAACCACCGTCGCGGTAATTCTGGAGAGCTCCTCTTTCGCATTTCCGCAGCGGGCTCGCAATGCCGAAAGTTCTTCTTCGACGACCGGGTCGAATGGATCGATATCATTTCCGTCCAGAACATTTGCCAGGACGTAGCGCATCGTCAGCAAATCGAATTCCGAGCCGGCGATCGCGGTGCTGTGCACCGGCGCGCCCAGCAGGCCCGCCTGTTCGCCGGTGCGTAGCACGGTGACCGTGAGGCCGCTCGCGCCCAGGTCGTAGACGGCCAGCGCGCCGTCGTCGAGCAGGCCGTTCTCCATCTCGTATCGGCGCACCGCGGCCAGTGGTTCTGGGACCAACGTCACTTCTGGCAGTCCCGCGCGCGCGAGCGCGGCCCGCGCGATCTCGATGGTCTGCTCCGGCCACCACGCCGGGCAGCACGCGACGATGGTCGCCACCTCGGCGGACTCGCCCGCGGCGCCGGACAGTTCGGTGACCAGCGCGCGCGTCGCGGCGGCGACGAGGTCGGCCGCGTCGTGCGTTGAACCGTCCTCTGCCAGCATGTCTACCGGATCGCCGACCCTGGACAGGTAGTCGTCGACGACCACTCCGCGCGCGTGGCGGGTGGCGTCGGCGAACCCGATCGAGCCGTCCGCGCCGAGCAGCAGGGTGCTGCGGTGTCTGCGAACAGTGGCACCAGCCCCGTCGGCGGTCGTGGTCGCGGCGACCGAATTCGCGGCTCCGACAGTGATGCCGAGCGCCAGACGCTCTGTCATTGGACAACCCCGTTCGCAGGACTTCCGGTGGAACCGGTAGACGGTGTGGACAACGAGATCGCCAGGGTGGCCGACGTCCCACCCGATCTGTCGGTTGCCGGTAGACGGCTGTTACCTGCGCCGGGGCAAATACGGGGAAATTCCCCTAATCGGCGATCAGCCCCTAATGGATGCGCCCCGGGTGAACTAGGTATTCGCCCCGTTACCTGTAACGACTGGCGGACCTAGCGTGAAAGACATTCCGACGAGAACGGATCGGGCACCACCGCCCACGATCTGGAGGAGCTGACTTCGATGACCCCCAACGCGATTCTGGAATTCATCCTGAACCTGCTGCGCGATCCCGACGCGGCGGCGAGCTACTGCGTTAACCCGTGCGCCGCGCTGGCCCAGGCGGGACTCGAGGTGACCCCCGAAGACATCTCCGCCGTCGCCCCGATGGTGGCGGAATCCGCGCTGGTCAGCGGCGGTTCCCAACTCCAGTCGATCGTCGCCGCCGGCGCCGCGGCAGGCACGAGCGCGGCCCTCGCCTCCACCGCCACGGCAGCCGCCGCCGTCACCGCCGCGGCAGCCACCGACGCCGAACTCGGCATCGGCCTCGACGTAGGTCTCGGCGCAGCCGCATCGGCAGTCGCCGACGTCGCCGCCCAGGTCGGCGCAGGCCTCGATGTCGCCCTGGGCGTCGTCACCGGCGCGAACGTCGACGTGAACGCGGCCGCCGACCTCGCCGCAGGCCTGAACGGCGCGGTTGGCGCAGGCGTCGACCTCGCCGCAGGCCTGAATGGCCCGTTGAATGGCGCGGCGGGCGTGGGCGCCGGTCTCGGGGGCGCCCTGAACGGCGCGGTTGGCGCAGGTGCGGACGTCGCTGCCGGTCTCGGCGGTGCGTTGAATGGTGCGGTTGGCGCAGGTGCGGACGTCGCTGCCGGTCTCGGCGGTGCGTTGAATGGTGCGGTTGGCACAGGTGCGGACCTTGCCGCTGGCCTCGGCGGTGCCTTGAACGGCACGGTTGGCGCAGGTGCGGACCTTGCCGCCGGTCTCGACGGTGCCTTGAACGGTGCGGTTGGCGCAGGTGTCGACCTGGCTGCCGGCCTGAATGGCGCCTTGAACGGTGCGGCGGGCGTGGGCGCCGGTCTCGGCGGTGCCTTGAATGGCGCGGTTGGCGCAGGTACCGACGTGGCAGCCGGCCTCGAGGGTGCCCTGAATGGCGCCGTAGGCGCAGGTGCCGGCCTGGACGGTGCGTTGTCGGGCGTTGTGGGCGCGGGTGGCGACGTCACTGCCGGATTGGGCGGCGCGCTGACCGGTGCGGGTGCCGGCCTGGAAACTGGCCTCGGGGGCGCCCTCAATGGTGCGGTTGGTGCAGGCACGGACCTCGCTGCCGGTCTCGACGGTGCCCTGAATGGTGCGGTAGGCGCTGGCGCCGGCCTGGACGGCGCGTTGTCGGGCGTTGTGGGCGCGGGTGGCGATGTCGCTGCCGGACTGGGCGGTGCGCTGAGTGGTGGGGCAGGCGTGGGTGCCGGTCTCGAGGCTGGCCTGGGCGGTGCTTTGAACGGTGCGCTGGGCGCCGGCGCCGACCTCGATGGTGCGCTGTCGGGCGCGGCTGGTGCGGGAGTTGGTATCGGCTCCGGTGTCGAGGCCGGCCTCGATGGTGCCCTGAATGGCGCGGTGGGCGCTGGTGCCGGCCTGGACGGCGCGTTGTCGGGTGCGGTCGACGCCGGTGGCGATCTCACTGCCGGATTGGGCGGTGCGCTGACCGGCGCCACTGGTGTCGGTGCAGGTCTCGACGGTGCGCTGACCGGTGCGGCTGGTGTCGGGTTGGACGGTGCACTGACCGGTGCGGCTGGCGCGGGCGGCGACGTCGCTGCTGGTGTCGGTGCCGGTCTCGATGGCGCCTTGAACGGCGCGGTTGGCGCTGGTGCCGGTCTCGGTGGTGCGCTGACCGGCGCTGCTGGTGTCGGTGCCGGCCTTGACGGTGCGTTGACCGGTGCGGCTGGTGTCGGCGCTGGCCTCGATGGTGCCCTGAACGGGTCGGTCGGTGCTGGTGGTGATGTCGCCGCTGGTCTCGGCGGTGCTCTTACCGGTGTGGCTGGCGCTGGACTGGGCGGTGCGCTGACCGGTGCGGTAGGTGCGGGCGGCGGTGTCGCGGCTGGGGTCGACGGTCTGGTCGACGGGGCCGCTGGGGTCACCACGGACTTCGGCGCGAACCTGGGGGGTCAGCTGGGTGGCGGACTGGATGCCGGGCTGAGCGGTGCGACCGGTGCGGTGGGTGGGCTCGGCGCCGGGGCCACTGCGGGGCTGGGTGCGGCGGCCAATGCCGGTGCCCAGGCTGTCGGCAGCCTCGGTGCTGCCGCGACCACCACGGCGATCACCGGGCTCGACGGTGTGGTCGGAGCGGGCGCGGAAATCGGCACCGGGCTGGAAACCGGTTTCGGTGGCGCCGCGTCGGCGGGCACCGGTCTCATCGGCGGTCTGACCGGTGGTGCCAGCGGCGGGCTTGGCGCCGACATCGGTGTCGACGGGCTGATCACCGGCGGCGGTGCCGCGGAAGCCACCACCGGGCTGGACACGGCACTGTCCGCCACAACAGGAATCGGGCTGACCACCGGCCTGCAGGGCGGCCTCGATACCGCCGCAACTCTCGGGACCGGCCTGGCCGGCTCAGTCGCCACTGGCGCGCAGGCGGGTCTCGGCGCGGCTGTGGAG
>NZ_JBHXMY010000087.1:0-14914 GCF_042720195.1 Nocardia sp. NPDC058497
TCTCTCACCCCCCCGCCGTCTCCGGCTATTAATGCCGGTGTCGTGGGCTGGGTGTTGTGTATACGAGACCGGCTCCGGGGGCGTGTTGGGGCGCGTCGGGGGGCGGGGGGTCTTCGCCGTCCCCCGGGCCTCGTCGCGTTTTACGGGGTGGTGTGGGCGAGGTTGCGCGGGAGCAGGTCCCAGATGTGGCCGTTCTCGTTGATCGTGGCCGCGGTGCGGGTGCCGGTGCGGGAGTAGAGGATCCGCGTGACCGAGCAGTAGTCGATCGGGAAGGTGAGTGGCCGGGGCAGGCCGAGGATGTCGGCCAGCAGAACATTGACGACGCCGCCGTGGGCGAAGACAACCACGGTGTCGGTCGGCGCCGCCGCGGCGACCAGGGCATCGATCGCCGTCAGGACGCGGGCGGTGAAAGCGGGACCGTCGATCTGCTCGGGGAGATACCCGGCCTTGATCCGGTTGTAGGCGTCGGCGAAGTCGGTCTTGGCGTCTTCGATGGGGATGTAGACGGGCAGGTCACGGTCGTACTCGGCCAGATCGTCGACGACCTCGACGGGCAGATCGCGCGCCGCCGCGGTGGGAGCCGCGGTGTCGCGGGCGCGCCGCTGTGGGCTGCTGACGATCCTGGCGATCTCGTGGGCGGCCAGGGCCGCGGGGACGCGCTCGGCCTGCTGTAGGCCGATGCCGGTGAGACCGGGGTCAGCGGCGGTGGTGGCCCCGACGACGCGTTTCGGCTGGGCATGACGCACGAGAATGAGCTGCACGCTCACACACTCTGCCGTATCGGCCCTGAGGGCTCGCGGGGATACCTCGTCATCCGAGGATCCCGCGAGCCCCTCGTCAGATCAGGGCTGGCCGTAAGGCGGCTGACCATACGGCGGCTGACCACCCTGCGGACCACCGTACGGCGGCTGCGCGGGCGGCTGACCGCCATCCTTCTTCTTGTTCTTGAGCAGGAAGATGCCACCGACGATGAGCACCACGATGATCAGGCAGCAGATGCCGCCGATGATCAGGCCGGTGTTGCTCTTCTTCTTTTTCTTCGCCAAGAGGTCCGCGGCGGTGTTGACCGCGTCCGAGCTCGCCAAGGTGTCGAAGCTGCTCGTGAGCATGTGCGGATCGACTAGAGCGGCCGTGGTCAGCAGGTCCAGATACATGTAATCCCATCCCGATGTGTTGTTGGCCCGACATCCTCCCGGTGCCGGAACTCCGAGACTAGCGCTGTCGGTGTGACTTTCGGTAAGAAACTTTCAGCGTGGTTTCACCAACGGGAACGGCAGCGTCTCGCGGATGCTGCGCCCGGTGATCAACATGACCACCCGGTCGACACCCATGCCGAGACCACCGGTGGGCGGCATGGCGTGCTCGAGCGCCTGCAGGAAGTCCTCGTCGAGTTCCATCGCCTCCGGGTCACCGCCCGCGGCCAGCATCGACTGCTCGGTGAGCCTGCGCCGCTGTTCGACCGGGTCGGTGAGTTCGCTGTAGGCGGTGCCCAGTTCGACGCCCCAGGCCACGAGATCCCAACGCTCGGTGACGCCGTCGATGCTGCGGTGCGAGCGGGTCAGCGGTGAGACCGAGGTGGGAAAGTCGAGGTAGAACGTCGGGTCGGTGGTCTGCGACTCCACCAGGTGCTCGTACATCTCCAGCACCACCGCGCCCTCGTCCCAGGCATGCTGGTAGGCGATGCCCGCCTCGTCGCACAGCTCGCGCAGGCGCGAGAGCTCGGTGCGCGGGGTGATCTCGGTGCCGATCGCCTCCGAGACCGCGCCGTGCACCGTCTTGACCCGCCACTCGCCGGAGATGTCGACCTCGTCGAATCCGCCGTCGTCGTTCGGGCGCAGCGCCACCTCGGCGCCGTTGGCCGCCATCGCCGCGTCCTGGATCAGCCGGCGGCACAGGTGCATCATCCGCAGGTAATCGCTGTGCGCCTCATAGGCTTCCAGGATCGTGAACTCGGGATTGTGGCTGAAGTCGACACCCTCGTTGCGGAAGGTCCGGCCGAGCTCGAACACCTTCTCCATCCCGCCGACGCACAGCCGTTTGAGGTACAGCTCGGGGGCGATTCGCAGGTACAGGTCCAGGTCGTAGGCGTTGATGTGGGTGCGGAACGGTAGCGCGTTGGCGCCGCCGTGCACCTGCTGCAGGATCGGCGTCTCGACCTCGAGGAAGCCCCAGGCGAACAGCGAGTCGCGCAGCGAATGCAGGACCGCGCTGCGCTTGCCCATCACCTCGCGGGTATCCGGGTTGATCGCCATGTCGACGTAGCGCTGCCGCACCTTGGCCTCGGAATCGGCCAGGCCGCGCCACTTGTCGGGCAGCGGATGCAGGCACTTGCCGTTCATCCGCCAGTCCTGGGCGAGTAGCGACAGCTCACCGCTGCGGCTGGTCCCGAGCTGGCCGCTGACCTCGATGAGGTCGCCCAGGTCGAAGAATTCGGTGAACTCGGCGCTGCGGTCGGCGCCGACCCGTTCGCGGTCGACGACGAGCTGGATCTCGCCCGTCCAATCACGGACAACGGCGAAGATCACGCCGCCGAAGTCGCGGATGCGCAAGATCCTGCCCGCGATCCGGACCGTCGTGCCCTTGGGGCATTGCCTGGCCGTGGCGATGGTGTGTGTCGGCGGATAGGCGACGGGGTAGGAGTCGACGCCGGCGGCGGTGAGCCGGTTCAGTTTGTCCATGCGCACCCGGACCTGCTCCGGCCTGCGCGGACCCTGCTCTGCCTCTTCGCCTTCCGGCGCCTCGGGCGGGCTGCCGTCGGCGTGCAGACCGGTGATGCCCGCGGGCACGGCCGGGCGGGTGCCGGTGTGCGCGGCCGCGTCGGGTTCCTTGCCGAGGCGCGGCAGGAAGCCCTCGGCCAGCCCGCTGGCGGTCGCCACCCGCGGCAGCTGCCTGCGTTCCTCGAACAGGAAGAACCGCGGCACCCAGCGCGGGTGGTACTTCACGTTCGACCGGTACAGCGCCTCGAGCTGCCACCAGCGCGAGAAGAACAGCAGCACACCGCGCCACGCCCGCAGGATCGGGCCCGCGCCGATCCGGCCGCCCTCCTCGAACACCGAACGGAACACCGCGAAGTTCAGCGAGATCTTGGTGATGCCGTACTGATCCGAGTTCAGCGCGAGCTGCGAGATCATCAGCTCCATCACGCCGTTGGGTGCTTGTGGGTCGCGGCGCATCAGTTCGAGCGAGACGCCGCTGCGGCCCCACGGGACGAACGAGAGCATGGCGTGCACCCGGTCGTCGTGATCGACGGCCTCCACCAGCAGGCAGTCGCCGTCGAGCGGGTCGCCGAGGCGGCCCAGCGCCATCGAGAAGCCGCGTTCGGTCTCGGTGTCGCGCCAGGCGTCGGCACGGGCGACGACGTCGGCGAACTCGGCGGCGGGGATGTCGCGGTGCCTGCGCACGCGCACGCCGAAACCGTTTTTGCGCAGCCGGTTCGCGGCCTGGCGTACCTGTTTCATCTCCGGCCCGGCCAGCGAGAACGTGCGGGTGTCGAGGATCGCCTCGTCGCCGAGGCGCAGCGCCGAGAGCCCGGCAGCGCGGTACGCGGTCGCGCCGAGCTCGCTCGCGCCCATCGCCGCGGGCGCCCAGCCGAACCGGTCGGCCTGCTCGAGCCACGCCTTGATCGCCTGCGGCCACGCCTGTTTCGGCCCGATCGGATCGCCACTGGCCAGGCAGACGCCCAGCTCGACGCGATAGGTGATGGCCGCCTTGCCGTTCGGCGCGAACACCACCGCCTTGTCCCGGCGGGTGGCGAAGTAGCCCAGCGAGTCCTCGACATCGCTGGCGGCGAGCAGCCCGCGGATCGCCGACTCGTCCAGGCCGGTCATCGCGTTGTCGGCGCGCTGGGATCGCAGCAGCACCGCCACCGCGGCCAGCAGCGCGATCGCGCCGAACAGGCCGAGCAGGAAGTTCACCCACGAAGGCGGGTGCCCGTCGAAGTGCTCGTTGTCGACCAGCACCGCCGCGGTGACCCGGTAGACCGCCCACAGCGGCCGCTGCGCGCCGGCGGGCAGCGAGCCGGGCGCGAGTTCCACCAGCCCCCAGCCGAGCAGGCAGCCCAAGGCCAGGCCCCCGACCAGTACGCCGAGCGCCTTCCACAGCGCACCCGGCCTGACCCGCGTGTAGAACTCCGAACGCGCCGCGATCAGGATCCCGATCACCACGACGTGCACGATGAACGCGACCAGCGCGTCGACGTCGTCCGCGGAGAGGAAATCCAGGATGTTGGTCACCGCGTAGAGCAGCAGGTAGACGATGAGCAGCAACCACGCGACGCGTTTGCGCGCGGCCAGCGCCCCGGCCAGCAGGCCGACGACCAGCGCCCACACCAGACTCGTATCCGGTGCGTCGAAGTAGTAGGTGTCGACGTAGTGCCGCGGCGCCTGCGTCAGATGGCGCAGCGCGGGCGAGAGGCTCCACAGAAAGCACAGAACCGCGAAGACACCGAGCACCAGCCCGGTGATGTGCGGTACCTCGGCCAACCTGCCCCGCCCGCGATGCGGGACGGCGGCGCGGTCCGGCGGGGCCTCGACGGTGGGATGCTGCTCGGCCTGCGTGAGGGTCACCGATCCAGTGTGCGTCCATCCGGGCCGGATCGGTGTCGCCGTCGCTGCGGCGTGTTCGTCACCGTGGCCGCGGCGGGGCCGGTGGCGACCCGAATTTCCTGGGCGGGTAATAATTTGCCCATGTCGGAACCAGTGGATGTGCCGATCGATGACGATGTCATCAAGCTCGGGCAATTCTTGAAACTGGCCAACCTGATCGATTCGGGTTCCGAGGCCAAGACGGTGATCGCCCAGGGCCTGGTCCGGGTCAACGACGAGGTGGAGCTGCGCCGCGGCAGGCAGCTACAGGTCGGCGACGTCGTCGTGCTGGCCGGGCACAAGGTGCGGGTGTCCGGGAACTAGCCCGAACACCCGCGAGGAGTGCCTCAGTCCTCGGCGCGGACCACGACGCCGTCGTGGTCGCTGTAGACCATCTCGCCGGGCACGAAGGTGACGCCGCCGAACTCGATGGTGATGTCCTTCTCGCCGCTGCCGGTCTGGGTGCTCTTGCGCGGGTTGGTGCCCAGCGCCTTCACCCCGATATCGAGGGTGCTCAGGATCGCCGAGTCGCGCACCGCGCCGTTGACGATCACGCCCGCCCAGCCGTTGTCGACGCCACGACCCGCGATGATGTCGCCGACCAGGGCGGTGTGCACGCTCGCGCCGCCGTCGACGACGAGGACCTTGCCCTCGCCCGGCTCGCTCAGGGTCTGCTTGACCAGCAGGTTGTCCTGGAAGCAACGGATCGTGGTGATCCGTCCGGCGAACGCGGCCCGGCCACCGAACTGGATGAACTGGGTGTCGCAGCTGCGGATCTCGGGGCCGATCTCATCGGCCAGATCGGCGGTGGCCACAACATTCGCTGATTCGGTCATGGCCTGCATTCTGTCAGGCGCCCGCGGCGTGCGCCTTGGCGATCTCCCTGACCAGGTTGTCTGTGGTGTGCTTCACCGCGATCTTGACGAACGGCTCGATCGTCTTACCCAGCATCTTGCCCGCGATGCCGCCGGGTACGAAGTATTCGATGGTCGCGTCGACGGTGCACAGCGCCTCGCCCTTGGGATAGAAGTGGAACGTCGAGATGATCTCGAAGCCCTTGATCGACTTGATGCCGATCAACCGGCCCTGCTCCCACTTCACGACCTCGACCCTGGACTTGAGCGCGGCGGGGCCGAGCTTCATGTTGCCGTCGAAGGTGGCACCGATCCCTTCGGTCTGGTCGGTGACCGGGACGAAGGATTCGATGCCGTGCAGGTAGTTCGGCATATTGCGGTAGTCGTTGACATAGGCGAATGCCGTCTCGGCGGACGCGGCGCAGTCTTCGACAATCCTCACTTCGGTCATATCGGCCACTTTATCGGTCCCCGGCGACCGATCCGACTATGCTGTGACCGATCTGGCTACGCGGTGACGGCCAGCGTCGCCGCCAAGCCGAGCGCGACGCCCATCACCGTCACCTCGATCGCGGCGTTGCGCAGCGAGATGTCGGCGGTGACCCGATGCTCGCCCGCCCGGTGCACCCAGCTGCGCCGCCACCACCAGCCCAGGCCGGTCAGCGCGCACAGGACGGTGAATTTCGCCAGCATGATCCGGCCGTATCCGCTCGTCCACAGCGGCTCGATGCCGCCGATGCGGACCAGCCCGTCGATCAGCCCGGTCACCGCGATCACGAGCACCAGCGGCGCGGCCAGCGCCGAGTAACGCGGCAGCGTCGCCGCCCACTCGCCCCTGGTGCGCAGGACCAGCGCCATCGCCAGCAGCAGCCCGAACCAGCACGCCGCGGCCAGCGCGTGCGCCGCGGCCAGCACCGAACCGAGCGTCTGCTGGGACATGTGCCCGGTGATCGGGCGCAGGGCCAGCGCGACCGCGGCGAACACCAGCACCAGATCGGCCGACGCCGCGTCGGGCCTGCGGAAGGCCAGTGCGGCGTAGCAGGCGATCGCGCCGGTGCAGAACAGGATCGCGATGCCGATCTGGCCGCCACTGAGCTTGCCGAGGAAGGTGGCGAACTCGCCCGCGCCGAGCTCGGTCACCGGGACGCCGACGATCCCGGCCGCCTCCCACACCAGCACGGTGAACTCGGCCGCGAACCAGACGCCCGCCAGCGCCGCCACCGGCCGCCAGGCGACGCGCAGCCGCTCGTTGAGCCGGGGGAGTGCCGCCAGCCCGAACACCGTCGCGCCCGCGCCGTCAGCGACGACGCGCGCAAACGCCGCACCGGGAAAGCCGCCCTCGCGGCGCAATGCCCATGCCAGCGCCACCCCGGCCAGGGCGGCCACCACGACCGGCACCAGGACCCGCCACTGCCGCAGCGTCGTACCGGGTACCCGGCGACCGGTCGTCATGGATGGCTACTTCTTGCGGCCGGCGCGGCCGCCGAGCAGCGCCACCGCGAGGCCCGCGCCGAACAGCACGACGCCACCGGCGACGAACACCCACACGGGCACCCCGCCGGAGTCGCCGCCGCCGTCGGCCTTGTCCTCACCCGGGCGCGGGCCCGGGGTGCCGGTGCCCGCCTTGCTCAGCGTGAAATGCCGTGTCCCGCTGACGGGATGGCCGTCCGCCGAGGTCACCCGGAACGCGAGGGTGTACTCACCGACCGGGCCGAGCTCACCCAATTCCACACTGACGGTGCGGCCTTCGACGAGCGCCTTGCCCTTCGACCACAGCCTGCCGTCCGGGCCGACCACGGTCAGCGACGGAAAGTTCTGCTGCAGTTCCTCGTTGAAGGTGATGCTGGCGCGCGCGGGCCCGACCTCGATGGTCGACCCGTCCTCGGGCACGCTGCTCACGGCGCCGGAGTGCGCGCTCGCCACACCGGCCGCCGCGAACACGGCGAGCAGTCCGGCGATCAGGACGGCGAGCACCCGGCGCGCCATGCGGTGATCGACACGCATCACGACCTCCGCGAACGGAAGACGAGGCCGAGGCCGAGGGCGGCCGCGAACAGGCCGAGCGCGAGCCCGATGCCGCCGAGCCAGCGGGCCACCGAATCGGTGCCCGCCTCGGCGGTTTCGGCGGAAGCGACCTGGTGATCGCCGCCCTCGGCGCCGCCCTTGGCGCTCAGCGTGAGCGAGGGCGCCGGGTGTTCGGGTTCGGCGCCGTCGCTGCTCGGCTGATCCCAGGCGACGACCTTGCCGTCGCTGTAGGTCTGCTGGGCGGGGAAGTTCACCGTGTCCTGGGCGGGCAGCGGGCCGAGCGAGAGCACGAAGCGCTGGAACTGGCCCGGGCCGACACCCTTGTTGCCCGGGTCGGCGGTCCAGGCGACCGCGACCGTCTCGCCCTTGTCGTTGCGCTCGACCTTCGCGGTCCAGCCCGGCATCGGTTCGGTGCGCACGCTTTTCAGGTTCGGCACGGTGACGCGCAGCCCGGTGGTGGACGCGGTCTCGGATTCGGTCGGCACCTTGAAGGTGGCGACGGTGTACTTGCCCTGCGCCGCGCCGGGGGCGTCGACGGTCACGTGCGCGGCCGCCGAACCGCAGGCGGCGAGCACCAGCCCGGCCGCGAGCGCGGCGGTGCCGGTTCCGCGGGTGATGAAGTTCTGCATGGAATTGCCTTCTGTCCGAAGAGTTCTGAGGTCGTCTGGATCAGGCGAACAGCGGCGGTGCGCGCGGACAGCGCACCCCCTTCGGACGGCCGCCACGGGCGGTGGCGACGGTGGCGGACCAGCGGACAGCGCGCTGCGGGATAGCGAGCGACGGCGCGGTGAGCGTCGCCCGAACCATGCTCGACGCAACGAGATACAGCCGCTCGGCGACGAGAATCAGTGCGGCACAGGCGAAGGCCGCGAAGAAGTGGGCGGTGATCATCGGGGTGCTGGGCAGATGCAGCACATCGAAGGCGTTGCCGTGATGATCCAGCGTGCCGGTAAGGGCGAAATGCCCTGCCCACTGGCCGCCGATCAGCGCCGATGCGGTGCGCACCGAAGCGCGTTTGGTGCTGTGGCCACCGGCGAATGCCCCAGCGGCAAGCGAAACCAGCAGCAGCAGTGCGATTTCCGCCGACCGCGGCACCCCACCGCCGCCCAGTCCGTGCGCGGCGACCGCCAGCGCACCGACGAGTACGCCGCAGCCACCACCGCGTAGGCGGGCGGTGAGCTGCGGCGTGGTCACGGCACGGTTCAGCGAACGCCCAGGCGGGCGAGCGCGTCGGTCTCCAGCACGGAGAGCTCGGCCGAGATGGAGGCGTGCACGGCCTTGCGGCGCGCGGCGGGCATCTGCTCGGCGGTGTTCACCGCGACGGTCAGGTCGGTCAGCCGGGACCTGGCCGCGTCGACGAACTTCTTGGTGTCGGCGTCGCCGGGGGCGTCGGCGACGATCTTGTCGAGCGCCGTCCCGGTGTTGGTGATGCGGGCCTGCAGGCGGGCGCCGTGGCCGCTGAACTCGCCGAGCTGGTCGAGGCCGATGCCGAGCTGCTGCGCCTTGCGGGCGTCGAGCCGGCCGCGCAGGTAGGTCGCGCCGCGGTAGGCCAGCGGCGTGAGCACCGGGACCAGCACGCGGGCGACGCCGAGGTACTTGCGGATCTGGCTCGCGCTGAACAGTTCGCGGTCGGCCTTCGCCGCCAGCTTCTCGGCGGCCTTCTCCTCGGCCTGCAGGGTCGCGACTTGCGCCTTGGCCACCTTGGCCTCGGTCTTGGCCTGTGCTTTGTTCGCGCGACGGGTGGTGCGCTCGCTCGCCTTGGCGGCCTTGCGCTCGTTCTTGGCGCCGAGCTTCGCCTCCACCGCGGCTTTGTGCTTGAGTGCCTTCGCCTCAGCGCGTCGGCTCGGGCGCCGCTTGCGCTTGCTGAACAACCCCATGAGATCAGGCCCTCCGTCATGCTCGCCAAGTCATGAGGCAGTGCCGGGGTAGCGGCCTGCCGTACTTCGTAGCGTAGTGGGAGGAGGGTAGCGATTGGGCATTGTGTCGGGGGGAGGGACCATACTGCTTGCGTGCGTGCAGCCGAGGACGACTTCGACGGCGGGCCGGTGCTTCGCCCGGTCCCCGCTTCCGCTGCGCGCGATCGAGGTGTCGATATCGGGGTCGTCGAGGCCCGGATCGCTTTCCTGGACGCGCGCTCGCTGATCGGCTGCCGGCATCGCCTGCGCCTGGACGCCGAGCATCCGGAGGCCATCGCCGAGGTCCGCGAAGACCCGGGTGTGCAGCAGCGCCGCGAGGCCGCCACCGCGCACCGCACCAGGGTCCGCGACGAACTGGTCGCGGCCGCCCCCGCCGACTGGGTGGTGATCGACCCGCACCTGCGCGCCGGGGAGAAGGCGGCGGCGACCATGGCCGCGATGGAGGCGGGTGCTCCGCGGATCTGGGGTGGCCTGCTGCCCCAGGAGCCCGATACCGGCCGTCGCGGCGGCGCCGAGTTCCTGCTGCGTGACGACGACCGCGGCGGCTACATCCCGATCATCGTGGTCAACCACAAGGTCACCGACCCGCGCCGTCCCGACCCGGCCGATTTCCACCCGCTGACCTCGGACCTGTTCCGCTGGCAGCCCCGCCGCGACAAGCACGTGAAGCTGCGCCCGCAGCCGCGCGACCAGCAGCGCCTCGCGCATCTGTACCGGATGCTGCAGCGCCACGGCATGGCCAGCCCCGCCCTGGTCGGTGGCGCGATCGGCCTGGCCTTCGACCGCATCCTCGTGCACGACCTGACCAATGTCCTGGCCGACTACGACCAGCGCTACGGCGACCGCATCGCGGTGGTGCGCGGCGAGCTGCCGACGCAGCCGTCGAAGGTGCCCGAGTGCAGGCAGTGCCCGTGGTGGGTGCGCGGGACCCCCGCGCAGCGACCGGCGGGCCCGGAGGCGGTAGCGGAGCGTGACCACGCAGGGCCCTCGGGAGCGGAGCAGTCCTACACCGCCAATCCCAGTTGTGAGGGGCAGCTGGCGCTGATGCGTGACGTCAGCCTGGTCGCGCCGGGTTCGCGGGCCGAGGTGCTGCGAGTGCACGGCGTCCAGACCGTCGACGAGCTGGCCGCGTGGGAGGGCGAGGAACCCGACGACTGGCAGCACGGCCCGTTCTCCGAGACCGTCGTCACCGCCCGCGCCTGGATCGCGGGCGCCCCGCTGGTCCGCCGCTTCGACACGGTGAGCGTGCGCCGCGCCGACGTGGAGGTCGACGTCGACCTGGAGAGCTACCAGGAGGACGGCGCCTACCTGTGGGGCACCCTGCTCGACGGCGTCTACCGCCCGTTCGTCACCTGGGACCCGCTGCCCACCGAGGACGAGGGCCGCTCCTTCGGCGAATTCTGGACCTGGCTGATGCGGGTGCGGGCCGACGCGCACGCGGCGGGCAAGACCTTCGCCGCCTACTGCTACTCGCGCACCGCCGAGGACAAGTGGCTCTACGAGTCGGCCCGCCGCTTCGCGGGCAAGCCCGGCGTCCCGACCCACGAACAGGTCCGCGCCTTCGTCGACTCGCCCGAATGGGTCGACATGTTCCAGGCCGTTACCGACCAGTTCATCTGCCCGAACGGCAAGGGCCTCAAGAAGATCGCCCCGGTCGCCGGCTTCGGCTGGCGCGACCCGGAGGCGGGCGGCGAGGCATCGATGGGCTGGTACCGCCGCGCCGTCGGCTACGACGCCGCCCCGGACCTGTCCCAGCGCACGCGGTTGTTCGAGTACAACGAGGACGACGTGCGCGCCACCCAGGTGCTGCGCGAATGGATGACGCAGCGGGCCGTCGACGAGGTTCCCTCGCTCACCGACTTCGGGCGCGGTGTGACCGGCGGGCTGGGACACGCAAGCGGAGCGTAACCACGCAGGGTCCTCTCCGAGCACCGCCGTGTGCACAGTAATACGATCGGTGCCGTGACTCAGCACGTCGAAACCCTCGAGTTCCAGGCCGAAACACACCAGCTCCTGGAGCTGATGATCCACTCGGTCTACTCCAACAAAGACACGTTCCTGCGGGAGCTGATCTCGAACGCTTCCGACGCACTGGACAAGCTGAAGCTGGCCTCGTTCCAGGACAAGGATCTGGTCGCCGACACCTCCGACCTGCACATCGAGCTGGAGGTTGACCAGGACAAGCGCGTCCTGACCGTCCGCGACAACGGCATCGGCATGTCCCGCGCCGAGGTGATCGACCTGATCGGCACCCTCGCCAAGTCCGGCACCGCCGAGCTGCGCCGCAAGCTGATCGAGGTCAAGTCCGATGCCGCCGCCGAGGAGCTGATCGGCCAGTTCGGCATCGGTTTCTACTCGACCTTCATGGTCGCCGACCGGGTCGTCCTCACCACCCGCAAGGCGGGCGAGACCGAGGGCACCCGCTGGGAGGCCGCGGCGGGCAGCTCCAGCTACACGATCGACACCGTCGCCGACGCGCCGCAGGGCACCGCGGTGACCCTCGCGCTCAAGCCCGCCGACGAGGACGATCACCTCTTCGATTACACGCAGGAATGGAAGCTGCGCGAGATCGTCCGCAAGTACTCCGACTTCATCGCCTGGCCGATCCGCATGCAGGTCGAGCGCACGGTGATGGAGGGCGAGGGCGAGGACAAGGTCGAGAAGACCGTCGTCGAGGACCAGACCCTCAACTCGCAGAAGGCGCTGTGGACGCGGCCCCGGAGCGAGGTGACCGACGAGGAGTACAAGGAGTTCTACCACCACGTCAGCCACGCCTGGGACGAGCCGCTCGAGATCATCCCGATGAAGGCCGAGGGGACCTTCGAGTACCAGGCGCTGCTGTTCCTCCCGTCGATCGCGCCGTTCGACCTGTTCACCCGTGAGCACAAGCGCGGCGTGCAGCTCTACGTGCGCCGGGTGTTCATCATGGACAACTGCGAAGAGCTGATGCCGGAGTACCTGCGCTTCGTCAAGGGTGTGGTGGACGCCCAGGACCTCTCGCTCAATGTCTCCCGCGAGATCCTGCAGCAGGACCGGCAGATCCAGATGATCCGCAAGCGGCTGGTCAAGAAGGTGCTGTCCACCGTCAAGGACATGCAGGGCGCCGAGGATCAGACCAGGTACCAGACCTTCTGGGCGCAGTTCGGCCGGGTCCTCAAGGAGGGCCTGCTCTCCGACACCGACAACCGCGAAACCCTGCTCACCGTCTCCTCTTTCGCCTCGACCGCCTCCGAATCCGAGCTCACCACGCTCGCGCAGTACGTGGAGCGGATGCAGGACGGCCAGGACGCGATCTACTACATGACCGGCGAAAGCCGTGCGCAGGTGGAGAACTCGCCGCACCTGGAGGCGTTCAAGGCCAAGGGCCGCGAGGTGCTGGTGCTGACCGATCCGGTCGACGAGATGTGGGTCGGCTCGGTGCCGGAGTTCGACGGCAAGAAGTTCCAGTCCATCGCCAAGGGTGAGGTCGACCTGGAGACCGAGGACGAGAAGAAGGAGACCGAGGCGCTGCGCGAGCAGCAGGACAAGGACTTCGCCGACCTGCTCACCTGGCTCGGCAAGACCCTCGACGAGGTCGCCAAGGAGGTGCGCCTCACCAACCGGCTCACCACCTCCCCGGCCTGCCTGGTCGGCGACGTCTTCGACTTCACCCCGATGCTCGAGCGCATGTACCGCGCCTCGGGCCAGGCGCTGCCGGAATCCAAGCGCATCCTCGAGCTCAACCCGACCCACCCGCTGGTCACCGGCCTGCGCGACGCCTACGACGCCCGCAAGTCCGATGCCGACGAGGGCAAGGTGCCCGAGCTCGCCGAGACCGCCGAACTGCTCTACGGCACCGCGGTTCTCGCCGAGGGTGGCGAGCTGAAGGACCCCGCGCGGTTCGCCCAGCTCCTCACGGAACGACTCACCCGCACCGTGTAAAGAGCGTGCGGCGCCCTCTGCAGGGCAACTGATCTCGCCAGCACATGGGTAACTCACCGGGCACGCCCAACGCGGCACCAGCACCCTCACCGCCGGCCCGGTCACGAACTCACTGTCTCCCCGCGACCGGCAAAAAGTCGCGGGGAGGCGGAACAGTCGGCACCATGGAGACATGGATGGGCACGAGATCCGGCGGGCACGTCCCGGCGACTACGACGATCTGATCGGCGTGGTCGACAACTGGTGGGGCAGAACGGTCGTGCACAACCTGCCCCGGCTGTTCCTCGACCACTTCCACCGCACCAGCCTGGTCGCGACCGACGAGGACGGAATCTCCGGTTTCCTGGTCGGTTTCGGCTCACCCTCGGATGCCGACGCCGCTTACATCCACTTCGTCGCTGTCCGCCCCGACGCGCGCAAGGTCGGCCTCGGCCGCACCCTCTACGACGAATTCTTCGAGATAGTCAGGTCCGACGGCCGAAAAGTGGTCACCGCCATCACGTCTCCGGCCAATTTCACCTCGATCGATTTCCACCGCAGCCTCGGCTTCACCGTCGTGGGCCCGGTCGCCGACTACAACGGCCCCGGCCGCTCGCTGATCACCTTCGAACGGAGGATCTGACCCCGCATCGCGCGAATTCCGTAGTCTGGTCACGGTATTGATGGTTTGGTGAGAGGAACGACCGCGATGTCGGAGGGGACGCCGGTCACGGCACAACCGTGGGATCTGGTGGCCGAGGGCTACGCCGAAGCGGGCGCGACCGTCCTCGGCCCGTTCGCGGCACACGCACTCGAATACGTCGATCTCGGCAAGGATTCCGAGATCGTCGACGTCGCCGCGGGCACCGGGCTACTCAGCATGGCCGCCGCCGACCAGGGCGCGCGAGTGCACGCCATCGACCTCTCGGCACCGATGATCGAACACCTCACGGCAGCAGCCGAACTCGCCGGACACACCACGATCACCACGCAGGTGGGCGACGGCCAGAACCTGCCCTACGAGGATGCGAGTTTCGACGCCGGATTCTCCCTGTTCGGCCTCATGTTCTTCCCCGACCGCCCGAAAGGCTTCGCCGAACTCCGGCGCGTGCTGCGCCCGGGCGCCACGGCCGTGGTCACCTCCTGGGCGCCCGCTGTCGACTCCTCGCTCATGCGCGCGCTCTTCGGTGCGCTGACCGCAGGTGACCCGAACGCCGCACTGCCGCAACCGGATGCGCGCAGCCTGGAGAACCCCGCCGTCTTCGAAGCCGAGATGCGCGCGGTGGGGTTCGACGAGGTGACAATCCGCAGCCACCAGGTCGAGGTGTGCTTCCCGAGCGCAGAAGCCCTGTGGGACACCATGACCCGCAGCAGCGCCCCGCTGACCGTACTCAGACACGAAGTGGGCGAGGAGGAATGGCAGCGGCGCACCGAAGCGGCTGTCGAACGCCTCACCGTCACTTACCGCCCGAACACCCCACTGCACACCACTGCCCTGTTCGGCGTCGGAGCGGTACCGGCCTCCTGACACGGCGACGGGGGGGGGGGGGGGGGGGGCGCGGGGCGCGCGGGCGCCCCGGCGGCAGCTGCGGCGCTCGGGGGGCGGGGCGCGCGCGCGCGCGCGCGCGGGACTCTC
>NZ_JBHXMY010000088.1:0-14876 GCF_042720195.1 Nocardia sp. NPDC058497
GTGTATAAGAGACAGCTGGTAGAGGGGATTTTTGCGTCAGCGGGTGGTGGGCATGCGCAGGGCGTTCACCCAGAGGCGGGTGACGGTGTAGACGAGGTCTTCCATCGGGCGGGGTTTGCCGTCCAGGTGGCCTTCGCCGATGACGAAGTAGTTGAAGGCGAGGCGGCTGACCATGCCCGACAGTGCCCGCGAGGTGAGCATCGGGTCCAGGGCGGGGTCGGCTAGGCCGCGTTCTTGGAGGTTGGCGATGCTGCGGGCGTTGCGGTGGATGAAGGCGTCGGCGCGGTCCTGGCGTAGCTTGCTGAACTCGGGGTCGATATTGGCGACCTGTTCGAGCAGGCCCATCAGCTTGGCGTTGCGCTTGTAGGCCTCGAAGTAGGCCCTGTTGCTCGCCTCGACGATCGATGCGGGGTCGTCGTCGCCGGCGACATGCTGCATGCCGGGATGCAGCATGTCTTCCTGGGCGTGTTCGAGGATCGCCGCGAAGATCTCTTCCTTGCCTGCGAAATAGGTGTAGAAGGTGCCCGAGGAGCAGTTGGCTTCCTGGGTGATGTCGACCAGCCGGGTGTCGAGGTAACCGAGCCGCTCGAACACCTTGCGGCCCGCGTCGATCAGGGCCGACCGCGTCCGCAGGCCGCGCGGGGTGGCGGGCAGCTCGCGCAACAGCGAAGTGCGCGCCATCGAGGGCAGCGCGCCTTCGCCGTCGGTGTCCGCGGGTCGATCCATGCTGTATTTATAGCGCGCGGCCGGGGCCGTGGTGTCCGGCGAGTCGCTGCTCAGGGGTGGAAGACGACTCGGCCGACCGTGCTGCCGTCGCCCAGCCTGCCGAGGCCGTCGGGGACGTCGGCCAGCGAAAGGCGTTCGCTGATCAGCGGTTTCAGCTGACCTGCTGCGGCCAGCCGGGTCAGTTCGGTGTGGCAGTCGCGGATGGCCTGCTGGTTGTACTGCTTGTACAAGCCCCAGTGCAGGCCGATGATCGAGTAGTTCTTGATCAGCGCGTGGTTGAGCGCGGGCTGCGGGATGGTGCCGCCGGCGAAACCGATCACCAGGATGCGGCCCTCGAACGCGATGCACTTGGTCGACTTGGCGTAGGCGTCGCCGCCGACCGGGTCGTAGATCACGTCCGCGCCGCGCCCGCCGGTGAACTCCTTGACGATCGGCACGAAGTCCTCGGTGTGCCGGTCGATGACGAGGTCGGCGCCGAGCTTGCGGCAGTAGTCGGCCTTGTCCGGCCCGCCGACCACACCGATCACCGTCGCGCCCGCGGCCTTGCCCAGCTGCACGGCGGTGCTGCCGACGCCACCGGCCGCCGCGTGCACGAGCAGGGTCTCGCCTGCCGGCAGCTGGGTCCGGCGGTGCAGGGCGAACCAGCTCGTCTGATAGCCGATGCTCAGCGCGGCCGCCTCGGCGTCGTCGAGCGAATCCGGCGCGGGGAAGACATTCTCCGCGTCCAGCACCGCCAGTTCGGCGAACGCTCCGCCGGGCAGGGTCGTGGTGCCGACAACCCGATCGCCGATCGCGAACCCGGCGACACCGTCACCGACCGCGACCACCGAGCCACACAGCTCGACTCCCGGGGTAAACGGCAGCGGCGGCTTCACCTGATACTGCCCACGGCACAGCAGCACATCCGGGAAGTTGGCCGGTGCCGCGAGCACGCGCACCAGTACCTGCCCAGGCCCCGCGATGGGGTCCTCGATATCGTTGAGCCGCAGCACGTCCCGTGGTTCGCCGAGCTCGTATACCTGCCAAGCCTTCATGGTGTTTCTCCTCAGTCCGTCGGTTCGCCGGCGACATAGATGACCTGGCCCGACACGAACCCGGCGACCGCGGTGCCGATGCCGTGGGCCGCCCCGGTCACGATGGCTGTTGTGCGAGTCATGTCCGCTCCTGTCTAGATGCCCGCGTCATCGGCGACGTCGCAGGCGAGACGCACCACGGCGTCGATGCGTTCGATGGTCGGCGTGCCCGCCGCCGCTTTGTTCATGGGTGTGTCCTGTGCCCGGCGCAACACGCCTTCGGCGATGATCGCCAGCTTCCACAGCCCAAGGACATGCCAGTACCGCAGCGCGGCCGGGTCACGGCCGGTCAGCTCGAGGTACATCCGCGACATCTCGGCGCGGTCCGGGAACCCGTCGAGCGCGGAGGCGGGAAAGTCGCCGCCGATGAGCTCGCCCGGCTCGGCCCAGTAGGCGAGCATGCTGCCCATGTCGGCCAGCGGATCACCGAGGGTGGACAGCTCCCAGTCCAGCGCGGCCGTCACCTCACCCGTGTCGCGCGAGGTGATGACATTGCGCAGGTGGAAATCGCCGTGTACCAGGCACACCTCGTGCTGCTCGGGCACCGCGGCGGCGAGTCTGCGGGTGAGCTCGTCGATCTCGGGCAGGTCCCTTGTCTTGGAGTGCTCCCACTGCCCGCTCCACCGCTTGAGCTGCCGGGGCGCATACGGCTTGTGACTGGCCAGATCGGCCAGCCCGACAGCCGCCGGATCGACCGCGTGGATCCGGGCCAGCGTCCGCGGCAGCGATTCCGCGATCGCCCTGCGCCGCTGCGGAGTGAGCGACCGCGCGATCGACATGGTGTCGACCACCTGCCCGTCCACGAACTCCATCAGCACCAGCGGCGCCTCGACGACGGCCGGATCGGCGAGCACACCGAGAATCCGCGGCACCGGCACCTCGGTGTGCTCGAGCGCGGCGATGATCCGCGCCTCCCGCACCACATCGTGCGCCGAGGCCAGCAGCTCACCGAGCGGCGGCCTGCGCAGCACCCACCGGCGCCCGGCCGCGTCGGTGACCAGATAGGTGAGATTCGACTGCCCGAGCCCGATCCGATCGAAACGCAGCGGCCCCGCGTACTCGATGCCGAGCGT
The DNA here is from genome assembly GCF_042720195.1 of Nocardia sp. NPDC058497. NCBI lineage: Bacteria > Bacillati > Actinomycetota > Actinomycetes > Mycobacteriales > Nocardiaceae > Nocardia > Nocardia sp. NPDC058497. Next base: position 2,873 of record NZ_JBHXMY010000088.1, read on the forward strand.
GCCGAACGACCGAGTCACCGTGTCGGGATCGACCCCGACGACAACCTCAGACACCGAGCGACGCTCCGCTCCGGAACAGCGGCGCGTCACCGAGCCGCTGCCCACCGTCGATCACCATGACCTCCCCGGTGATCCAGCTCGCCGCATCCGAGACGAGGAACGCGACGGCCGCGCCGATGTCCTCCGGCTCGCCGATCCGGTCCAGCGCGGTGGCGCCGGCGACCGACTCCTCGTGGTTCTTCCACAGCGCCTCGGCCAGTTTGGTGCGCACGACTCCCGGCGCGACCGCGTTGACCCGCACCTTCGGCGACAACTCCAGCGCCATCTGCTTGGTCAGATGGATCAGCGCCGCCTTGGACGCGTTGTACAGACCGATATTCGCTTCCAGCGTCAGCCCGCCGATGGACGCGGTATTGACGACCGCGCCGCCGTGCTCGCCCATCCAGGCCTCGGTGACCAGCGAGGTCCACAGCACCGGCGCCCACACGTTCACGTCGAAGGTCTTGGCGAACCGGGCGTGGTCCTGGCCTATCACCGGGCCGAAGGCGGGATTGGTGCCCGCGTTGTTGACCAGGATGTCGACGCTGCCGAACCGTTCCATGGTCAGCTCGACGCAGCGTCGCGCCGCGTCCTCGTCCACCGCGTGCGCGGCGACGCCGAGGACATTGCCGCTCACCTGGGCGGCGGCCGCGTCGGCGGATTCCTGGGTGCGCGAGGTCAGGACGACATTGCCGCCCGCCGCCGCGATCGACTGGGCGATCGCCAGCCCGATGCCGCGCGAGGCGCCGGTGACGATGGCGGTGCGCCCGGTCAGGTCGAGTCCGGTCATATCAGTTGCTCTCCTTGCTGCGGTACTTGCCGAGTTCCTGGCGTGCGATGGCGCGCTTGTGCACCTCGTCGGGGCCATCGGCCAGGCGCAGTGTGCGCAACTGCGCCCAGGCCATGGCGAGCGGGAAGTCGTCGGTGACGCCACCGGCGCCGTGCACCTGGATGGCCCGGTCGAGGACCTTGAGCGCGATGGTCGGCGCGGCGACCTTGATCGCGGCGATCTCGGTGCGCGCCGCCTTGTTGCCGACGGTGTCCATCAGGTGGGCCGCCTTCAGCGTGAGCAGCCGGATCATCTCGATCTCGATGCGCGACTCGGCGATCCAGTCCTGGATATTGGCGTTCTCGGCGATCGGCTTGCCGAAGGTGACCCGCGACTGCGCCCGCTTGCACATCATCTCCAGCGCGCGTTCGGCCATGCCGATGCTGCGCATGCAGTGGTGGATGCGGCCGGGTCCGAGCCGGGCCTGGCTGATCGCGAAGCCCTCGCCCTCACCCTTGAGCACGTCGGTCGCGGGCACCCGCACGTCGGCGAAGTCGATCTCGGCGTGGCCCTCGCGTTCCTGGTAGCCGAACACCGGCAGCCCGCGCAGGATCGTGACACCCGGCGCGTCGATCGGGACGACCATCATGGACTGCTGCCGGTGCGGCGCGGCCTGCGGATCGGTCTTGCCCATCACGATCAGCACCCGGCAGTTCGGGTGCAAGGCGTTGGTGGCGAACCACTTTCGCCCGTTGAGCACGTACTCGTCGCCGTCACGCACCATCGACAGTTCGACATTGGTGGCGTCGGAGCTGGCCACGCCCGGTTCGGTCATCGCGAACGCCGAGGCCATGGTGCCGTCGAGCAGCGGTTCGAGGTACTTCTTCTTGTGCTCCTCGGTGCCGAACAGCTCGAGCACCTCCATGTTCCCGGTGTCGGGGGCGTTGCAGTTGCAGGCCTCCGACGCGAGATGACTGCGGCCCATGATCTCGGCCAGCGGCGCGTATTCGAGATTGGTCAGGCCGGGGCCGCGACCGGGATGCGGATGGAAGAGGTTCCACAGGCCGCGCCGCTTGGCCTCGGCCTTGAGCTCTTCGAGGATCGGCGGCTGGAAGTGCGGGTCGCCCGCGGCGCGCATCTGCTCGTCGTAGACGGCTTCGGCCGGATAGACGTGCGAGTCCATGAAATCGAGCAGGTCGGCGCGGTATTTCTCGGCGCGATCGGACAGATCGAACAGCGACATGGGTACTCCCTGGAGTCGAGGGGTGTCAGCGGGTTTCGGCCAGCAGGACGGCCTGGTAGCGGCGCATCCCGCGCAGCCAGCGGTCGTAGTCGGCGCCCTTGTTGCGGTACATCTCCAGCACCTGCGGATGCGGCAGGATCAGGAACTGCTCGGCCGCGATGGACTCGAGCACGATCTCGGCCACCTCGGCGGGTTCGAGGACTTCACCCGCCGACACGACCGCGCGCGTGGCGGCGGCGCCGAGCGGCTCGCCCGACTCCCGCCCGGCATACAGCAGCGCGGTGTTCACGCCCATCGGGCACAGGCAGCTGACCCGAATGCCCTGGTCGCCGTAGGTGACGTTGAGCCATTCGGCGAACCCGACCGCGGCGTGCTTGCTCACCGAGTAGGTGGCCGAGCCGATCTGGGTGAGCAGACCCGCCGCCGAGGCGGTGCTCACGAAGTAACCTTCGCCGCGGTCGAGCCACTGGGGGACGAGCAGCCGCGCGGCGCGGATGTGCGCGCGCAGGTTCACCGCGAGGGAGAGATCCCAGTCGCTCTCGGTGGCGTCGAGTCCGGGCGCGCCGACCACGCCGGCGTTGGCGAAGTACAGATCGACGGGGCCGAAGTGCTGCTCCGCCAGCGCGATCAGGCCCTGGATCGCGGCGGTGTCGGCGGCATCGGCGCCCGCGCCCACCGTCGCGTCCGGGTGGTCGGCATTGATCCGCGCCGAGACGGCGAGCGCCGCCGCTTCGTCGAGGTCGGCGACGATCACGCGCGCGCCCGCCGCGGCGAGGACGGTGGCCAGTGCGGCCCCGATCCCCGCGCCGCCGCCGGTCACGATGGCCACCTTCTGTGCAACTCTCACGATGAATTCCTTCGGTCGGTGGATCCGAACTTATTAGAAGTTGACGTCAACTTCAAGTCTGATGGCCCAGCTCAGGGCTGGTCTGCCGGGGTTTGGCCGCGATGAACTGGCCTTTGGTCTCGACGAGGGACCCCGCTCTAGCCGCAGCGGGGGCGCGAAGGTCGCCGCGTCGCATGCGCCGACTGGGAGGGTCGACGTGAGGGCGCGAAGGCCGCCGCGTCGCCCGTGCCGACTGGGAGGGTCGACGAGAGGGCAGGGTCCACCCGGGCGACGTCACTGCCGGGCTCGTGCCGATACTGCCCGCGGCGGGTCGCCGGCCAGCGTGGCGATCCACGCGCGGGTGTCGGCGGGGTCGATGACGTCGTCGAGTTCGAACCCGGTCGCCGCGGTCAGTGCCTTGCCCTGCTGATAGGCCAGGGTCAGCAGCTGCTGGAACAGCGTGTCACGCTCGGCCGGATCCGCCACGGCGGCAAGCTCTGTGCGGAAGCCGAGGCGAACCGCGCCTTCCAGTCCCATCGGCCCGATCTCGCCGGTCGGCCAGGCGACGGTGAAGTTCGGCGCGCGAAAGTGCCCGGCCGCCATCGCCATCGCGCCGAGGCCGTAACCCTTGCGCAGGATGATCATGCCGAACGGCACGCTCAGCCGGGCGCCGAGCACGAACAGCTCGCTGAACCGGCGGACCGTCGCCGTCTTCTCCTCCTCCGGACCGACCATGAATCCCGGTGTGTCGCACAGGGAGACGACCGGCAGTCCGAACGACTCGCACAGACCGAGGAACTGGCCCATCTTGTCGGCGGCCTCGGCATCGATGGCGCCGCCGAGGTGATGACTGCTGTTGGCGACCAAGCCGAACGGGACGCCGTCGACCCTGACCAGCGCGGTGACGATGCCGACTCCGTAGTCGGGCCGCAGCTCCAGGATCGAGTCGACGTCGACGATCGCCTCGATCGCGCGATGGATGTCATAGGCGCGCAGGCGATTCTCCGGCACCACATGCCTGGCTAGGCGCGGATCGGGCGCTTCGTAGTCGTCGACCGGGCCCTGGAAGTAGCCGAGGTACTGCTTGGCCAGCGCCACCGCGTGCGCCTCGTCCCGGGCGACCAGGTCGACGACGCCGTAGCGCCGTAGCACGTCGATCCGCCCCAACTCCACCGGCCGCATCCCACCGAGCCCACCACCCTCGATCATCGCGGGGCCGCCCATGCCGATATTGGCGTCCGGCGTCGCGATGATCACGTCGCAGACCCCGGCCAGGGCGGCGTTCCCCGCGAAGCAGCGCCCCGAAACGATCGTCACCAGCGGCACCTGTCCGCGCAGGGCGGCGAGCGCGCGGAAGGTCGGCACGTCCAGGCCCATGCCGGTCACGTCGGTGTCGCCGGGCCTGCCGCCGCCACCCTCGGCGAACAGCACCACCGGCACCTGTTTGCGGGCGGCCAGTTCGAAGGCGCGGTCGGTCTTGGCGTGATTGTTCTTGCCCTGGGTGCCCGCGAGCACGGTGTAGTCGTAGGAGACCACCACGGCTTCGGCGGCAGCTTTGCCGAAGCGGTCGGCGCCGATGGTGGCCAGACCGGTGACGAGCCCGTCGGCGGGGGTGTTGGCGATCAGGTCCGCTTCGGTGCGCCTGCTGCGCTGGGCGGCGATGGCCAGCGCGCCGTACTCGACGAAACTGCCCGCGTCGACGAGGTCGGCGATGTTCTCCCTGGCGGTGCGCCGGCCGAGCCCGTGTCGCTTGGCGACCACCTCGGGGCGGGATTCATCCAGCGTGACGAGGTGACGTGCGCGGATCTCGTCGACATCGGCGCGGGCGCGGTCGGGATACAGGTCGGCCTGCACGCTGCCGGTGGCGTCTGCGCCGGTGCGGGTGATGATCACCAGCGGATCGCCGGGCGCGACGACCTGGCCAGGGCGCACCAGAAGCCGGATAGTCCTGACGGCATCCGGCGCGGCGAGCACGTGCTGCATTTTCATCGCCTCGAGCACGACCAGCTGCCCGCCCGCACCGACCTCGACGCCTTCGTCGACCACCTCGACCACGGTGCCCGCCAGTTGCGCACGGACCGCCTCCTGTCCCGGATACAGCTCGACGGCGGCGACCGCGACCTCGGGTTGTCCCGCCTCGGCGGCCGCGACCAGCGCGGACAGGTTCTCGCCGAGGTAGGCCGTGGTGACTATGCCGGTCTGGAATCTGCTGTCGGCGAGCACTTCTCGCAGGAAACCGATATTCGTGCGGAGACCGTCGACGGTGAATTCGGCCAGCGCGGTCCCGGCCTTGCGGGCGGCGGCGGGGAAGGAGTCCCCGCGCGTGCGGGTGATCACCTTGGCCAGCAGCGAGTCGTAGCGCGGGCTCGGGGTGAGTCCGGGGCGGCCGAAGGTGTCGACTCGCACGCCGGGACCGGTGGGCGGCGCGAAGGCGGTCAGGGTGCCCGCGGTCGGGATCGCCGATCCGTCGGCGGCCATGGTCTCCATATTGACCCTGGCTTGGATCGCGATGCCGTCGGCCTTGGCAGGCTCACCGTTGGATTGCCTTCCGTCGGAAACGATTCCGTGCGGCAGGCCGAGCTCGTCGAAGGTCGCGCCCTGGGCGATCGCCAGCTGCACCGCGACCAGGTCGACACCGGTCACCTCCTCGGTGACGGTGTGCTCAACCTGGATCCGCGGGTTGACCTCCAGGAAGACGAATTCCTCGCCGGAGACCAGGAATTCGACGGTGGCGAGTCCGCGGTAGCCGACCTGCGCGCACAGCCGGGCCGCCGCCTCGTGTAGCTCTCGGCGCAAGGCGTCCGAAAGTCCCTGGGCGGGCGCGATTTCGATCAGCTTCTGATGCCTGCGCTGCACACTGCAATCCCGATCGCCGAGCGCGAGTGCCATCGTGCCAGTGCCAGTGCCAGTGCCAGTGCCAGTGCCAGTGCCAGTGCCAGTGCCGGTGCCGGTGGTGGCGGTGGTGGCGGTGGGCGCGGCGGCGACCTGCACCTCGATATGCCGGGCGTTCTCCATCAGCGTCTCGGCGAACACAGCCGTATTGCCGAATCCGAGCTGCGCCTCCGCGGCGCACTGCCCGTAGGCGTCGTCGATCTCCGCGGCCGTCCGCACCACCCGCATGCCGCGTCCGCCGCCACCGGCCAGCGCCTTGATCATGATCGGGCCAGGCTGTGCGTCGAAGAACGCGCGGACGTCGGCGACTTCGCTCGGGCCCTCGGTCGCGGGCAGGACGGGAACATCCGCGGCGACGGCGGTGCGGCGGGCCGAGGACTTGTCGCCGAACAGGTCGAGGACAGCCGGATCGGGGCCTACGAATGTGCACGCGGCCGCGGCACATGCGCGGGCGAAGTCGGCGTTCTCGCTGAGGAATCCGTAGCCGGGATGGATGAACTCGGTACCCGATTCCTTGGCGGCGGCCAGGATCGCGGCATGATCGAGATAGGGCGCGGGCCCGGTGCCCGCCAGCCCGATCGCCTCGTCGGCCGCGTGCACATTCGGGTTGTCCGCGTCGTCCTCGGCGTAGACCGCGACGGTGCTCGCACCGAGTTCGGTAGCGGTGCGGATGATGCGCAGGGCGATCTCGCCGCGGTTGGCGATCAGCAATTTCACTGGAGGTCCTCGATGTCGTTCTCGGTCAGGGTGAACAGGTCGCCCTGGTCGAACGTGGCAGTCGCAGGCAGCGCCCGGATCTCCGTCGGCGCTATGTCCAGGTCCGGCAGGGTGACGGTGGCGGATTCGCTGGTCCCGGGCAGCGCCCGGATCTCCGTCGGTGCTGGGTCGAGGTCCGGCGGTGTGACGGTGCTGGATTCGCTGGTCATGGGCGCACATCCGTTCCGATGCGGGGTTAGCGGGTGAAGCCGATCAATCGTTCGGCGATGGCGATGTGGTCGGTGATGAACCGTTCGCGCTGGTCGTGGCCTGCTCCTGCGAGCCGGGAGGCGCCGATCAGCAGAGCGTCGGACAGGGTCTCGACGATCCGTGACAGCGGTGCGCACGGGTCGATCCCGCCGCGCGCGTCGACTCGCTCGAGAAACGCGGTGAACCGCTTACGCAGCCGGGTGCGCACCTGCGACCACTGCGCGCCGATCGCCGGATCGATCCCCGCGCGGTGCTCGATCAGCGCAACCAGCGCGCCGTTGGCGAACACCGCCTCCGCGAAAGCCCTTGTGGTGGCCCCGATTACCTCAGCCGGCTCGGTGACCTCGATATCCACCACGAGCTGGGCGTCCAGGAACCGCGCGCACACCCGCTCGGTGATCGCCCCGAACGCCTCGTCCTTTGAAGAGAAGTACGCGTAGAACGTCGCCCGGGAGACCCGCGCTCGCGTGGTGATCGTCTCCACCGAGGTCTGGTCGTACCCGAACTCCGCGAAGCACCGCCCCGCCGCATCGAGCAGTTCACCCCGCCGCGGCCCGGCACTGTCCTTGCGCGCCGACCGCGCCCGCTCCTGGGCCGCACTTGTGGTCACCGTCACAAGTGTTGTTGACGTTGACGTCAATGTCAATGCCCGATCTATGGCCCTACCTGCTCGGTTAACGCCCCGGCCCGCTACCGGGGTACAGTCGCTCCCGCGATGTAGCGATACATCACGGCCCTGTGGCGCAGTTGGTTAGCGCGCCGCCCTGTCACGGCGGAGGTCGCGGGTTCGAGTCCCGTCAGGGTCGCAAGAAATCCCCGTACCGGTTCTGGTGCGGGGATTCTGCGTTTCCGGGTCTGCGCTGAACGTTCACTCTCCCGCCGATCGGTCGCGATCGGACCGTCGGAGCGATTGGTGAATGCTCAGCGCATGCCCTATCGGCGGTGGTCGATGCTGGTGATGCGGTAACGACCAGGCGCCACTTCGGCGGTGCGCATCGTCTGCTGGATCTTCTCGATGGCGGTATCGCCTGGCCATTGCTGCTGGACGGTGACGTTCCAGAGGGTGGGGTCGGTGGAGTCGGCGCGGGTGATGTGGATGCAGTACTTGACGCCGGTCGGGAAGGTGGCAATGCCTGCGGCGAGGGCGGATTCGTCGCCGACATGCGCGTCGTCGGTGACGTAGGTGCGGGCCTTGGCGGCATCGCGGTCGACGTAGTAGCTGTATTCGAAGCCCAGGATCGCGCCTTGCGGAGTAGCGGTGTCGCCGCGTTCGGCACTGATGGTGATGGATTGGCTGCGGAAGGATTCGCACCCTGCCACCGCGTGCGCGGGCAGCGGGGGAACGGTGGTTTCTGTTGTCGGCGAACCGGATACGACCGCCTGTTTGGCCGCGACCGGTTTGTCGCCGGAGCCGAGGAAGATATTGGCCGCGAGGCCGACCGCGACGACGAAGACCAGCGCGCCGACGATCCCCTTCACCGCCGCAGCGGCTTTCGCGCGGCGGTGGGGATCGTCGTAGCGCTCGTCGTCGTAAGTCTTCCGTGGCCTGCGCGCGATCGGCCCACCGCCACCGAAGTCCTTGAGGCGCGGCAGAACCGGCATCTCGACGCGGTCGCCGCTCTGCTCGGTCGCGGTGGTGGTGGCCCAGTCGTTCCAGTCGACATCGTCACCGCGGTGCGGTGTTTCGTCGACGGGGGCCTCGTCGTTCCAGTCGTTCCAGTCGCCGGTGAACCCGTCCTCGTCGGCGGGCGTGCGGTAGATCGGCTCGGTCTGGGCGTTGTCGAGGTGGCCGGGGGCGTCGTCGTAGAGTTCCGGCTCCGGCGGCGGCCACGTCTCCGGATTGGTGCCGATGGTCTGCGGCTCGGCCTCGCGCCTGCGCCTGCGTCGCCGTTTGCCCTGCGGGCGACGGCGCGCCGGATCCTCCGGCGACGAGAAATAGGCCCCGAACGGATTGTCCATCCGGACGCCTTACGCCGTCGCCGGGACGACTCCCGGCTGCCCGTGCTTCGGCGCGGCCGACGGCTTTTCGGTCTCCTGGTCCTGCTGCGGACGCCCGGCCGGCGGAATCACCCCGCTCTGGACCGGCTGCTGTGCGGGCGCCGGAGCGGGCGTGCTGGGAGTGGTGGCCGGAGCTGGCTGCCGCGGCTGTTCCACGGCGGGCGCCTGGCTCGCCGGGGCCGGTGACGCGGGCTTGTTGTTCGCGGGTTCCGGCTTGGCGGCGGTGGGCCCGGTGCCGAGCCCGGGGACCACCCCGCCCCCGGTAACGCGGGTGGTGGACGGCGTGGTGGGCGACGGTGTCGTCGTGGCCGGGCTGGTCGCCGTGCCCTCGCTCCCGGTGACATTCGCGGCGAGGGTATCGATCCCGGTGGTCGCCAGCTCGGAGCCCTTGTCGATGCCGTGCATCGCGACCTCGGCGATCTTGTCGATCAGATGCGTGCCGAAGGTGACGCCCGCATCGATCGCCGCGGTGCCCAGCGCGACCCCACCGTCGATCAGCGCCTCCTGCAACGCGATCTGCGCCGCCGTCGCCGGATCGGTCGTCGTGGTGTCGGTGTCGATCGTGTTCGTCGACGTGCCGCCGGTGCCGAGCACATAGACGCCCGGTGCCACCTCGGTCGCGCCCTGCGGCACGGTCACCCCGTTGGTTCCGCCGAGATCGGAGGTCAGTTCCCTGGTGTTTCGGGTGTACTGGTCCATGTCGGTGCTCGCGCTCCCGACGACGCCGACCGCCTCCTGGATCGCCTCCTCCGCGAGCTCGACGATCGCGTCCAGGTTGTTGCCGTTCACCGCTGGTGCGGCGGCTTTCGCCTTGGCGCGGAAGTCGGCGATGATCGCGTCGACCTTGGCCGCCGCGGTCGCCTGCGTCGAATGTGCCTGTCCGAGCAGGGTGCTCAGTTTCTGGCCACGGTCCGCGGCCGCCGAGACCTCGGTCGCGGTCTGGCGTAACGCGGGCGTGGCAGGGGCCGCGGTCTCGGTCGACTCCAAGGCGTACAGGCCGAGCCGGTGCGGGTCTTCGGTAGCGGTGGTGGCGTTGGTCGCCGAGGTCAGCGCGGCCACCACCTCGGCGTCGGGGTCGGCGGAGGTGTTGGAGCCCAGCGATTTCCGCAGCTCCAGCAACGGCACCTCGAGCAGCGCGACCACCGGCGCGATCTTGGCTTCGGCCTCGGCCGGGGTGATCGTGCTCAGTGTGGTCTCGGTGACCAGGGATTTCGCGCGCATCACGCCACCTCGCTCTCGGTCGCCCGCAGGTCGCCCGCCAGCCCGGTATCGATCCCGGTGACGTCGGCGCCGTAGCGATTCAGAATGTCCTGATACGCGGTGACCAGATTCCCCGCGGTACTCAACGTCGACGCGTGTACCCCGGCGGCCTCCGCCCACGCCGCGGCGAATTCCCGCCCGAGCACCCCGAGCCCGGACAGATCCACCCCCGCCGCCGTACTGGTATTGGTAGCCGCTTCACCAAGTAGATCCGCGACCCGAGCTGCAGCGCGCTGATACGCGTCGAGCGCTGACGGGTCGAACGACATTTCCGCCACGATGTCTTTCCCCTTCACGATCGCGGGTGCTCGTCGGGCACTCCCGGCACGAAAAGCGTAACGAGATCGGCGCCGTTGTGGGTGGGACTGGGTCGCACCGCAGGCCGGGACCCAGGTGAGGCGGCGAGTAGGGTCGCGAGAGTCATGGGTGTCCTGCTGATCACGTTGCTCGGGTTCGCGGTGGTCGATGCGCTGGATGTGCTGCTGGTGGCTATCACTACGGCGGTGGTGGCGGACAGTCGGTTGGCGCGGCGGTCGCCGGTGGTGGGTGGGCTCAGTTTTCTCGGTGGCGTGTTCGCGGTGTCGGTGGCGTTCGGGGTCGCGACCGTGCTCGGGATCGATTTCCTGGTTCGGCTGTTCGACTTCGAGTTGACGCCGCTGCTGCGGTATTGGGGTGAGCTGCTGATCGGTGTGGTGCTGCTCGTGGTTGCGGCGTTGCCGATGGATACGACGATGCGTGGTGGCGGGCGCTGGGTGCAGCCGGTGCGCAGGTATCCGTGGCTGATGGGGGTCGTCGGGGTCACGCTCGGGCTGGCGAAGGTGCCGACCTCGGTGCCGTATCTGGCGGCGCTGGCGATGTTGTCGGCGCAGCGTCCGCTGCCGGTGGCGTGGCCGCTGATCGTGGCCGGATATTGCGCGATAGCCCTGCTCCTGCCACTGGTGGTGCTCGCCCTGGCCCTGCGCAAGACGCCGCGCGCCCGCCGGGTATACCGCCTGCTGGTGCGGTGGATCACCCGCTTCGGGCCGCCGGTGGTTCGGGTGCTTTTCGTGGTGTTCGGCGTGGTCCTGGTGGTCGACGCGCTGGTCCACGCACGCCAGCTGTGGTGAGGGACCTGTACGGCCGCTCAGGTTGGCGTCAGGTCGATCGAGTACCGTCATAACGAATCGATGACATGCCCTCGCGCCCGCTGGCTGGGACGCGAGGCGCTACCAGGTGAGCAGGGAGGGCGACCCTTGAGGGTTACCGTTGTTGTGCCGACCTACAACGAGCGGGAAAATCTGCCGGTGGCGGTGGAGCGGCTGACGGCGCTGCCGGTCTCCGATCTGCACGTGCTGGTGGTGGACGACAACTCACCCGACGGCACGGGCGAGGTGGCCGACAAGCTGGCCGCCGAGCTGCCGAACGTGGTGAGCGTGCTGCATCGCACCGAGAAGGACGGCCTCGGCCGCGCCTACATCGCGGGCATCACCCAGGCTCTCGACGAGGGCGCCGACGTGGTGATCCAGATGGATGCCGACCTGTCGCACCCCGCCGAGGTCATCCCGGCCATGCTGGAGAAGCTGAGCTCCGCCGATACCGGCGTCGTGCTCGGTTCCCGGTACGTGCCCGGCGGCTCGACCGCGGCGGAGTGGAAGTGGTACCGCAAGGCGCTGTCGGCCTGGGCCAACTTCTACGTGAACCTGATCCTGCGCCTCGGCGTGAAGGACGCGACCGCCGGCTTCAAGGCATGGAAGGCCGACACCCTGCGCGCGATCGACGTGGCGTCGATCCGCAGCAACGGCTACTCCTTCCAGGTCGAGATGAACTACCGCGCGATCAAGAAGGGTTACACGATCGCCGAGGTGCCGATCCGGTTCGAGGAGCGCACCCTCGGCGCGTCGAAGATGAGCCTGAAGGTGCAGCTGGAGTCGGCGCTGATGCCGTGGAAGCTGCTGTTCGGTCGCTCGGTGTAAGTACTGACCACACGAAGGTCCCCGCCGGGGGTCAACAGCGGGGGGCGAGGTGGGTTGGG